>JAISOT010000159.1 GCA_031275465.1 Desulfovibrio sp. | reverse complement strand
GGGGCCAGCGGAGCGGCCCCTGAAGCTATCTGCGCGGTGGCCTTTGCCGTACGCAGGTTTTGCGCGTCAGGAGGCAGAGGCATTTGCGGCCGCGTCTGGGATGGAATTTGCGAAGGCGAGCGACGATGTTTGTGCTCGCTGTCCTGCCAGACGGCATGGGGCACGCCGCTCTGCGCCGAGGCGGGGGCGGGAAAAGGCGGCACGAGCGCCGCCATGAACTGGAGCGTGAGCAGAAAAAGCATGCGCCCGGCCTTCATCTCAATGTTCCCTAGCTGCGCTTGAGTTGCACGGCAATGCCGAGCATGGAATCCGAGGTCTGTATGGCTTTGGAATTGACTTCATAGGCGCGCTGGGCGACAATCATGTTGACCATTTCGTCCACCACTTCCACGTTGGACATTTCCAGAAATCCCTGAGCCAGAGTTCCCACGTTGTCTGTGCCCGGCACGCCTTCCACCTCGTCTCCGGAGGCTTCGGTAGGGGTGTAGAGGTTGCGCCCGCGCGAATCCAGACCGGCCGGATTGATAAAGGTATAGAGCGGGATTTCCGCGCCGGCTATCTCCTGTCCTTGCACGTCCAGGGCGGCGATGTGCCCGCTTGAGGAGATGGAGATGTTTTTTGTTTCCGGCGGCACGGCGAATTCCGGCTGGAGAATGTATCCGTTGGCCGTGACCACCGTTCCGTCCTGGTTGAGCTTGAAGGCTCCGGAACGGGTGTACATGAGCTCGCCGTTGACATCCACCTGAAAAAAGCCGTCGCCTTCTATGGCCACGTCCAGAGCGTTGCCGGTATTCTGAAAATTGCCCTGCGTGAAAAATTTGTGCACCGCCGTTGGCCGTGTTCCCATGCCCACCTGAATGCCCACGGGCAGCATGTTGTCGCCTTCAGTGATGGTTCCGGCGATTTTCATGGTCTGGTACATCAGATCCTCGAATTCCGCCCGGCTTTTCTTGAAGCCCGTGGTGTTGACGTTGGCCAGGTTGTTGGAAATAACGTCAACGTTGAGTTGTTGCGCCACCATGCCGGTGGCGGCCGACCACAGAGAACGTATCATGGATATCCTCCTTCCTTGAATGCCCTGAACTCAATCGCTCAGCCTGAAATCTAGCCCTGGCGCCGCCCCACTTTCTGGTTGGCGTCGCGATCCAGAGAATCCGCCGTCTGCATGACTTTTTGATAGGCCTCAAACTGGCGGTGTACTTCAATCATGTTGACCATTTCCGTCACCACTTCCACATTGGCCGTTTCTATGAAACCCTGCTCCAGACGCGCGCGCTCAAGATAGGCGTCGCCCTCCGCCACTTCCACGTTATAGCGGGGTTTGTAGAGGTTGTGCCCCATCTTTTCGAGATTTTGCGGATTGTCCACGCTGACCAGGGTTATGGCGTTCACCGGGGCGTTGTCGGCAAAAACCTGCCCGTCGGCGCTGATGCTTATATTGCGGGTACCCGGGGGGATGACTATGTTTCCGCCGATGCCCTGCACGGCATAGCCCTGCGGGGTCATGAGCACCCCCTCGCCGGAAAGGACAAAATGACCGTCGCGCGTCAAAAATTCGCCGCGCGGCGTCTCCACGCGGAAAAAGGCGTTTTCCCCGTGGATGGCGACATCCAAGGGATCGCCCGTGTAGTGAAACGAACCTTGGGAATAATCTGTCTTTGATACGGCAATGCGGGCGCGCGACATGTTTTTCGGCTCGGGAAAGAGAGGTTTTGAGCGTATGGTCGCAAGCGGTTCGCGTATTTCGTCGTGGGCATAAAAGGCCATGGTGTCCTTGAAGGCCAGCCTGTCCTGCTTGTAGCCGGTAGTGTTCACATTCGCCAGATTATTGGCGATAAAATTCATGCGGTGCTCGGTCGTCAACGCGCCGAAAAGTCCGCTGAACATGGCGTCTTGCATGGAAAACTCCTCTGCCGCGCCGTGCTCGCCAAGGCGGAGGGCGCGGGCTTTTGCCGTATCCATGCAAGGTTCGGGCCAATGAGTGAGGCAGGTCGCCACCGTCTTTCAGGGGCATGTTTTGATGACTATGCGGGGAGCGTAATCGTCGCTTCCAGCCCCGGTTCCGCGTTGGCGAGACGGACCGTGCCGCCGTGCAGGGAGAGGACTTCGGCCACAAAGGGCAGACCCAGACCCGTGCTCTTTTTGCCCGTCCCTGGGCGGCTTAAGGAGAAGAACTTGCTGAAAGCCTTGTCAAAGGCAAAATCCGGCATGCCGCAGCCCTGGTCGCGCACGATGATGCTGACCGCCTCGCGGGAAGGGACGGCCGTGATGGAGATGGTGGAACCCTGCGGCGAGAAATCAATGGCGTTGGCAATGAGGTTGTCTACCGCCTGACGGAGGAGGAATTCGTCGCCATCCAGAACAAGGTCTTCCGGAACGGCCGTTTTCAGCCGCAGATCCCCGGCGGCCAGATGGGTCTGGAAGCTGTCCGCAATGGCCTGGAAAAAGGGCGCTGCCCGGAATTTCGTTTTGTTGACGGCCCGCACGTTTTCCAGCCGGGAGAGCTGGAGCATCCTGTCCACCAGGCTGTGCAACCGGTCCACCTCTGTATCGACGATGTTCAGGAATTTCATGCCGTCCTTGCCCGTCACATGATCGTGCAGGATTTCCCCGGCGCCCTTGATTCCGGTGAGCGGGCTTTTCAGCTCGTGGGTCAGGGCGCGCACGTAATCCTCAATATAGTTTTTGCCCTCGAGCTTGGTCTGCATTTCCTCCATGGCCGCGCCGAGATCGCGGATTTCCGAGGATTCCAAGGCCGGAAGGGGCTTTGCTTCCCCCTTGCGAATGGCGGTGGCATACTGCGTCAGCCGCTTCACCGGCCGGGTAATCCAACAGGAGAGACCGACGGACAGGGCGATGGCCGCGGCCGCGATAAGGATGAGGCTGAGCAGGAAACGTTTTTGCGCAATGGCGATGAGGAAGGAAATGCTGTTCGTGGGTTTACCCACGGACACCACGCCCACGGTTTTGCCGTTTTTGAGGATGGGCGCGGCCACGAAAATGACCTGGGAAGATGGGGCGTCGGGAATGGTGCGCGTGGACCGCGCCCCGTACTGACCCCTGAGGGTCAGGTACACATCCCGCCAGAGCGAATAGTCCTCGCCCGGTTTCGCCATGCCAGTGGAGTCGTACAGCAAAATGCCCCTGGCATCCGTGACGTAAATGCGGAGCGAAACGTTCCGTTTCACGATGTTGTAGATGCGCGCGGCAAAGGTCCGTCGCCTGACGGCCTCCATGGTCGCGCTGATGGTTTCCACCGGCAGCCGGTCTTCGGTGATTTGCCTGGAGAGCATGGCCGCGATGATCTCCGCCGTGTCCACTGTGGATTCTTCCACGGCCTCAAGGTACCGCGGCCGCACGTCGTTGATGATCAGCCAGATGATGCCGGAAAACGCCAGGGCCATCAGCAGGGCAAAGGTCAGGATGATGCGCAGCCTGAGAGTCATAGATCGTCCCGCAGAGCATACCCCATGCCGCGGTGGGTAAGGATGGGGTCAAAGGAATCGTCTATCTCCCGGAATTTGGCGCGCAGGGATTTCACATGGGCGTCCACGGTGCGGTCAAGGCTCGGACTGTCGCCGCCCCAGACCGCGTCCATGATGGCCTCGCGGGAATACACGCGGCCGGGATGCGCCGCCAGAAGGGCCAGGAGTTTGAACTCATATCGCGTGAGTTCCAGTTTCCGCCCCGCGAGCGCGGCCTGGTGCTTGGCCGGGTCGATCAGAAGCCGCTTCCGCAGAGCTTCCTTTCCCGGCGCTTCTTTCGCGGCGGACGCCGACCGGCGCAGCACGGTTTTTATCCTGGCCGCCAGCTCGCGCGGGGAAAAGGGTTTTGTCACGTAATCGTCCGCGCCGATCTCCAACCCCACGATCTTGTCGATCTCGTCGTCCCTGGCCGTGAGAAAAATGACCGGAACCTGCGAAAAGGCCCGGATGGCCTTGCACAGCTCGAACCCGCTGATATCCGGCAGGCCGACGTCCAGAACCACCAGGGCGCAGTCTCCGGCTCTGACGCGCTCAAGCCCGTCCAGGCCGCGCCCGCACCAGACCGCCGCGTGCCCTTCGCGCTCAATGCTGTGCACCACCGTGTCCGCAATGGATTGTTCGTCTTCAATAACAAGAATGGTCTGCATGGATAGTCCTTATGAATGTGTTCCGTATCACGCAGATGCAACAACCTTTTCTTGCGGCAACTTCCTTGTCGCGAACATGAGCGCGCCCGTCATGACCAGCAGCAGGCCCGTTCCCATGAGGAGCGAGAAGTCTTCCATACGCAGAAGCGAGAAAAGCACGGCGTACAGAACCGCGAGAAGGCCGCCCATGAGGATCCCCTTGCCCTTGCTGCGCAGCACGGCGCCCACATACAGGCTGTTCATGGCGATGATGACGGCGCTCGCCGCCACAAAGGCCAGGACGAAATTGACGTGTTCCGCCAGAGACAGCAATACCAGATAGAACAGGGACATGGGAAGCCCCACCATGGCGTACTGCACCAGGTGCATGCGCCGGCGGCTGATTATTTCGAAGACGAACAGGGCCACGAAGGTCACGGCAATGAACAGGATGCCGTAATCCACGGAACGACGCACCATGCGGTACAGGGTCACGGGTTCGTGCAGGTTCACGCCTGCGGTGAAGCTGGTGACGGCGCTGAACTCCTCGGCCGTGTGGGCGTTCCTCCGGGAATGCTCGCCTGTTTTGTAGGCGGAATCATCCAGGTCCGCGATCTGGGGGTAGGTCCGGGTAAGGTTGGAAATGGCCCACTTGGCGGTAAAACCTTCCTCGGAGACGGTGCGTTCCACGGGCAGGAGATTGCCCTGGAAACTGGGCGCGGGCCAGGCGCTTTTCATGGAGATTGTTGTGTTTTCTCCCACGGGCGTGAAGGAAATGCCCCGGCTGCCCCGGATGGTCAGGCGCAGGGAAAAGGATTGTTTCGTTCCGGCGTCTTCCCCGTCGAGCGGGACAGCCGTATGGAATCCCGGCCCGAGCAGGTTCCCGGCCTGGGCGCCGGGCTTGTAAGCGTCGAGAATCTTGCCGGCCCAGCGGACCGGCGCGGCTTCCGCGATGGTTTTAAGGTCGGAGATGCCCAGGCTCAGCCAGGCCTGGTCCCAATAGATGCGTGTCGTGTTATCGCTGAAGTTTTTGCCTGCCGGCAGGATAAAGGAGCCGGCAATGTCCATGGGCGCGGTGTACAGGGTCTGTTTATAGATGCCCCGGTACCGGACTTCCGTCTCCAGGACGGTGTCGAACGAGAGGTGGGAAGGCAGAACCACCTTGTGACGGGTATGGTATTCCCGCGTGACCACTTCCTTTTCCTCGCCCTTGCCGTTGACTTTCAGGGTGACCTTTTCCTTGCGGTCCACCCATACCTGGTAAGGGATGATCAGGGCGGGGCCGCTGACCGTCTGCTCCTTGCCCCATCTGCTGGCGATATCTTCCGTTGCCTGCTGGTAGAGGTGCTTGCGGTCGTAAACCATATCCTGGACGTACTCGAGCGGGATGAGCAGGGACAGCGTCAGGACGCCCACGAATACGCAGCGGACAAACGGGCTGGACAGGTACCGGCCGTCCCCGGGGGAAGGAAATCGGGCGTGGAGCAGGTTTTTGAAAACGGACGCGGCGTCAGGGGAAGCGGGTTTTCCCGTAGCGGCATCGTTGTCGGGAATCTGGCGGGAATCTGTCATGGAAAGTCTCCTTGCGTTGTCGTTCGGGCATGGCCGGGTGAAGTGAGGCCGCACCACATGAGCCGACGCTATGCAGGAAACGCGAAACAGATATGCGGTCTTTATGCGGTTTGCGTGAAATTTGTGTGTGGTCCGGAACCGGGAGCGCAATACCGCCGCAAAACCTGGATGCAACGCCAACCCCTGCCGCATCATGGGCTTTTCCAGGGATACTTTTTAACTGCTGCCGTCGCGTTCCCGCGGCGACAATAAAGTCGCGCCCATTAACGATGCCGCCCTTACCCTGCTTTCCCTTGTTTTGTGGTTCCGCAGGCCGGGCCCTCACACGGCCTCGCTGCTTTGCTTTACCGTCATCGTCATGTGCGGCGTGCCCAGAGCAATGCTGATGTCTATCGCCTCCCGGGTCTTCTAGAGCATTTCACACTTGAAATAGTTCATATCCACAATTTTTGAACCATCCTTGGGCATCGCTTGCGCGGATCTGGTCAAGCGCGCCGGCGATGCCCTTTTCCAGAGCATCATTGG
>JAISOT010000117.1 GCA_031275465.1 Desulfovibrio sp. | reverse complement strand
ATTTTGGGGAGTACCTCTGTTGCCTTGCCGGACAGATACGCCTCGACCGCTATTTTTCGAATCTCAGGGCTTGCTATGCTCATGAGTTCAGCATAAAAAAATATTTAGACTATTTCAAGAGTTAAATGCTCTAGAAAAGGCATTTTGACGCAATACAAGGGTTTACATGCCATTTTTGCATGTAAACCCTTGTAATGTATGGAGCCAGCGCGGGGAGTCGAACCCCGTACCTGCTGATTACGAATCAGCTGCTCTGCCGAGTGAGCTACGCTGGCAAATGCCTGTTTTAAATAACTTTTTTGTCACTTTTAGGGTGACTTTTTATCTTTTCCCGGTTGACAAGCCGCTCTATTACGAATCAGCTGCTCTACCAGCTGAGCTAAGTTGGCTTGGTAGTAAGCGCATTTCGCGCCAAGGTAGCAATAGGGTAGCAAAAAATAAAATTTACACGTACCAGAACATGGTAACATGGCGATTTATTTTGCTTTAATCTACAAAAATCCTCCGGAGAATCATTTATTACAAATCAGCTGCTCTGCCGGGTGAACTACATTGACCCTGACGCGTTGCGTCAGACTGTTTACTCCGGCGGACAATCTCTGTCAAGACGATGTCTCAGAACGGCTTCTACCGGGCTTCCCCGCTCCTTGAGCCAGTTTTTTTGCGGCCCGGATAAATTCCCGGAACAGGGGATGAACATCCATGGGGCGTGACTTGAATTCGGGGTGAAACTGGCAGCCCATGAACCAAGGGTGGTCCGGCAACTCCATAATCTCCACCAAAGAATCATCCGGGGACAACCCGCTGAAAATCATACCCTTTTCCGCCAGCAATTCCTTGAACGCATTGTTGAATTCATAGCGGTGGCGATGACGTTCCTCCACAAGAGATTTTTTATAGGCCTCAAAGGCTTTTGTGCCCGGCAAAATTTTGCATGGATAGGCTCCAAGCCGCATGGAGCCGCCCTTGTCGCACTCCGAATCCCGTTTCTCCAGACTTTTCGTACGGAAATCATACCATTCCGCCATCAGATAAATGACTTTATGGGCGCAAAGAGGATTGAATTCCTCGGAGCTGGCGTCGTCCAGACCGGCCACATTGCGCGCAAACTCAATAACGGCGCACTGCATGCCAAGGCAGATTCCGAAAAAAGGCACGCCCTTTTCCCGGGCGTAGCGGATAGCCGCTATTTTGCCCTCCACGCCGCGATACCCAAAGCCGCCGGGCACAAGAACGCCGTCGCAGCCTTTCAGGGTTGTCGGAGCGTTTGCCCCGTTCACCGTCTCGGAATTGACGTAAACAAGATCAACGGCCGCCCTGTTGGCAACACCCGCGTGATTCAGGGCTTCATGCAGGCTTTTGTACGCCTCTTTCAATTCCACATATTTGCCGACAATGGCGACAGTCACCCTGCCCCTGGGTTCAGCGCAGTCGCGCACGAGTTTTTCCCAGGTTTCCAGGTGCGCGTTGCGCGCCGGGAGACGCAGCATAATGGCGACTTTCTGGTCAAAACCCTCCTCATAAAATTTCAGGGGAACCTCATAAATATTTTCCACATCCACATCCGCAAACACGGCATCCTGGTCCACGTTGCAGAACAGGGCTATCTTGCGCCGCATTTCCTCGGGTATGCTCTGTTCGCAGCGGCAGAGGATGATGTCCGGCTGAATGCCGATGGAAAGCAGCTCCTTGACGCTGTGCTGGGTCGGTTTTGTCTTGTGTTCGCCCGCGCTGCGCAGATAGGGGACAAGGGTGAGATGGATGTTCAGGCAGTTGTCCCGCCCCAGATCAGAACGCAACTGGCGTATGGCCTCCAGGAAAGGCAGGCCCTCAATGTCGCCCACAGTGCCGCCGATTTCAATAATCGCCACATCCGGCGCGTTGTCGCCTTCGGCAAGGGAGAGAACGGCGGTCTTGATTTCGTCGGTCACGTGCGGAATAACCTGCACAGTGTCTCCCAGATAGTCGCCCCGGCGCTCTTTGGCGATAACGCTGTTGTAGATGGCCCCTGATGTGGTGTTGTTCTTGCGGGACATGGGCACATTCAGATATCGCTCGTAATGGCCGAGATCAAGATCCGTTTCAGCCCCGTCGTCAGTCACAAAGACTTCTCCGTGCTGGAACGGATTCATGGTCCCCGGATCCACGTTGATGTAAGGATCAAGTTTCTGAATGGTCACCGAAAGGCCGCGGGTCTGCAGAAGCGCACCCAGAGAAGCCGATGCAAGCCCCTTGCCCAGAGAGGACAACACGCCGCCCGTGACAAAAATGTATTTTGTTTTCATGCCCCTCCCTCGCGCCAGCAGAGCCAAACCCCGAAGCCCGTCGACAGCCGCCCGGATTTTAGAGCGTTATCTTGTATCTCGTCATTATTAGCCCAAAATGATTTTTTTTGCCAGCATTGACTATCCCCTACAAATCATGTAGTAAATATTTTCTTTGCTGTCCTGCCCGGAATCCTGCAGAGGCAAACGGCAACGCCGGGTGGTCAAGTTCTTAGTGGTCAAGTTCTTAAGCGCTGGAGGCATTTTTTCTTATGGCAGTCAATGCGCTTGTCATTACGGGCTACGGCACCAACTCGCATCTGGAAACAGCCCACACCGCCCGTCTTGCCGGCGCCGACAGAGCCGACATAGCGCATTTCGCCGATATTGTCGCGGGCACAACGCGCCTTGAAAACTACCATTTTCTGATTTTCCCCGGCGGATTTCTGGACGGCGACGATCTGGGCGCCGCGCAAACCGCCGCCATGCGTTGGCGCTATCTGCGCCTCGGCGACGGCAGGCCGCTTCTGAACATTCTGGATGAGTTCCTGGCGCAGGGCAAACTTGTTCTGGGGATCTGCAACGGCTTCCAACTGCTGGTCAAGCTGGGGGTATTGCCCGCTCTGGGCGGGGAGCGCTTCAAACGCCGGGTTTCCCTGGGGCACAATGATTCCGCGCGGTTTGAAGACCGCTGGGTGCGCCTTCTGCCAAACAGACGCAGCCCCTGCATTTTTACAAAGAACCTTCCCCTGTTGGCAATGCCGGTGCGCCACGGGGAGGGCAAACTCGTCGTCCGCGATGCGGAGTGCCTTGAACGCCTTGCCGCGGAAGATCTCATCGCGCTGCAGTATGCCGATCCGGAAAGCGGCGAACCCACGCAGGACTACCCGCACAACCCCAACGGCTCCCCCCGTGCCGTTGCCGGCCTTACAGATCCCACCGGACGCGTGTTCGGGCTTATGCCCCATCCCGAAGCCTTCCACCACGTCACCAATCATCCCGGCTGGACGCGCGGCGAGCTGAATCCGCCGGGGACAATGCTTTTTGTCAATGCCGTGCGGCATCTGCGCGAACATTTTTGCTGAGGCCCCCCATGCGACTGAGCGAACTATTTTCCGCCATTGAGAAAACCGCTCCTCTTTCCATCGCCGCGGCATGGGACGCTTCGGGCCTGCAGGTGACTTCCCGCAGAACCACGGCATCCTCCCTCGCCCTGTGCCTGGACCCCACGCCGGAGTCCATCCGCCGCGCCCTGGAAAAAAACGCCGAGGCCATTGTCAGCCACCATCCCCTGACCCTCAAGCCGTCACTGCCCAACCGTCCTGACGCTTATTACGAAGCTCTGCGTCTCCTTTTTGCCGCGGATGTGCCCCTCTATGCCGCGCACACCACTCTGGACGCCAATCCCGAAGGCCCCGCCGGATGGCTGGCCGAAGAGTTCAAACTCACCAATCTCAGAGTGCTTGAGCCAATTGCCCCCCCTCTCCGGAAAGACGCCCTGCCCTCGGGTTTCGGGCTTGTGGGGGATTTGCCCTGTCCCCAAAGCCTTGAGGAAATCACGCGCACACTGGCAAAACACATTGATCTTTCCACGAGCGCGCTCTGCGGCCCCTCGCCCAAGGCCGTAACACGCCTCGCCTGCTGCGTCGGGTCCGGCTCTTCCCTGCTGGAGAATGCCGTCAATCAGGGCGCGCAACTGTTTATCACCGGCGATGTCAAATACCACACGGCCCTCGCGGCGGAAATCTGCCTTCTGGACGCGGGGCATCACGGCCTTGAAGAAGAAATGACGCGCCGCCTGTGCCTGGGGCTTCAGGAACAACTCGCGCCGCTGACGGTGTTTTTCGTGCCTTCTTCATCCCCGCGCCGTCCGCTTGTTTTTTTATGATGAGGAGGTAATATGGGTGACGCTATTTATTTTGAACAAATAAAACAACTGGTTGAACTGCAGAAGGTAGACGACGCCATTTTTGACGTCCGCCAGGATGTGGAGAAAACGCCCCGCGAGATTATGGAGCTGGAACAGCGTTTTGAACGGAGCGAGATTCAGCGTCAGCACGTTCTGGAAAAAATTTCCCATCTTGCGGAACAGCAAAAACGCATAGCGCTGGAAATTGAAGAAGACGCGGCGAAAATCAAAAAAAGCAGGAACAAGCTCATGCAGGTCGCCAACACGCGGGAATACCAGGCCGTGCTGCGGGAAGTGGACAACATGGAAAAAATGAACCATTCCCGCGAAGAAGAAAAAAGCACCCTCGCCGGGGAGTTGGCGGCCCAGCAGCTCGCGCTGGCGGATATGGACATCGGCCATACCTCCATTCAGGCCGAGCTGGAAGTCAAAAAAAGCGGCATGGAGGAAAAACTGTCCGCAGCCAAAAGGGAACTGGAAGAACTGGAAAAAAAACGTCTGCAGGTCGGCACGGGCATCCCGCCGGCGGTCTTCATGCGCTATGAGTTTATCCGCTCCCGACTGGAACACCCCGTCATTGTGGCGGTAAAGGACGGCATCTGCTCCGGCTGCAACATAGCGGTGCCGCCGCAGGCTTTTATTGAACTTCAGAGAGGACGGCAAATTTTGAGCTGCCCCAATTGCCAGCGGCTGATTTTCTGGTGCGAGCACTTCAGCCCGCCTGGGGAAACGAAAGCCGGGCGGCCGGAAGCTGTCGGAGAATAGCCGGAACATAAAGATATTCCGGAGTTTTTTGCAGTTGTTGCAAACGCGGGAGCCGGACGAACCGTCGCTGCGGGTCATGCGATCCGGAGAGGAAAGTCCGGGCTCCACAGGGCAGGACGCTGGGTAACGCCCAGGAGGGGTGACCCTCGGAAAGCGCCACAGAAAACAAACCGCCGCGCGCGCCGCGGTAAGGGTGCAACGGTGGGGCAAGAGCCCACCAGAGGCTGCGGCGACGCAGCCTGCTAGGCATGCCCCGTCTGGAGCAAGACCAAATAGGGAAGGCGGCCGGCCCGGCCGCATGCCTTCCGGGTAGGTTGCTTGAGGGCGCGGGCAACCGCGCTCCTAGAGGAATGACGGTTACATGCGCACGGCGCATGACAGAACCCGGCTTACAGTCCGGCTCCCGCTGAGAAGAAATGTCGGCAACCCCCTGTAGCGAAAAACCCTGGGCGCTGATCATGGCCGCCGGCCGCGGCAGCCGCCTTGCCGCCTCCATCGGCGGGGCGCGCAAGCAATTGCTGTTTTGGCGCGGCATGCCCCTCTACTGGCATTCGGCTCAGGCCATGGGCCGCAGCGCCGCAGTGGGAGGCCTGATTTTCGTCTTTGCGGAGGAATTTCTTCATGAAGAGGAAAAACGTCTGCGCGAACTGCGCAAAATGGACGACCCCGGCCTGCCCTGGCTCATAACGGCGGGCGGCGAGCGGCGCCAGGATTCCGTGCGTCGCGGACTTGCCGCGCTGCCGCCGCACACGCGCCAGGTGCTCGTTCACGACGCGGCGCGCCCCTTTGTCAGCCCCGGCCTCATACGCCGCGTCTGCGCGGCGATCGTCCGGGATGACGCCATCGTCCCGGCGCTGCCGGTGGCGGACACCATAAAGGTGGTTGAAAACAGCCATGTTTCCTCCACCCTGCCCCGTGAAAACCTGATCGCCGCCCAGACCCCCCCGGGCTTCAACGCCGGACTTCTGGCCCAGGCCCACGAGCGCGCCGGCGAACGCGGTTTCGCCGCCACGGACGACGCCGCCCTGATGGAAAAAGCGGGACACAGCGTGCGCGTTATCGCCG
>JAISOT010000110.1 GCA_031275465.1 Desulfovibrio sp. | reverse complement strand
CCGCGCCAGCGCCACGGCGCTTGCGCGGGAAGAAGCGGGCAAACCATAAAAGACTGCCGACGATGCCGCGCGGCGACAAGCGTTGATGTTTTATATTTTTTCGCAGGCAGGAAGCGAGGGCGGAAAAGTATAAAACATGTTTTTTACGAGGAAGTATGAGCAGCAATCCGCTCCTGGACGGCGCAAAGGGTGAACGCCGTCTTCTGCTGGGCAACGAAGCCATTGTCCGCGGCGCGCTGGAGGCGGGCGTGCATGTAATCACCTGTTATCCGGGCACGCCTTCCTCCGAAGTGCCGGACACCTTTTACCGTCTGGGCGGCGAAGGGCGCTACCGCATGGAGTATTCCGTCAACGAGAAAGTCGCCTTTGAAGTTGCCGCCGGCGCCGCCCTCGCCGGAGCCATGAGCCTTGTCGCCATGAAGCATGTGGGCGTCAACGTGGCGGCGGATCCCCTGTTTACGGCCGCTTATATCGGACTGCCCGGCGGCCTCGTGCTGCTTTCCGCCGACGATCCGGGCTGCCATTCCAGCCAGAATGAGCAGGACAACCGCAACTATGCGCGTTTCGCCTCTCTCCCCTGTTTTGAGCCGGCCACGGCCCAGGAAGCCAAGGACATGACCCGCGCGGCTTTCCGTATGGCCCGCGAGCTGCAACAGCCCGTCATGCTGCGTACCACAACGCGCGTAAGCCACATGCGCGGTCCTGTGGATTTTGACGACCTGCCGTCCGGAAGCCCGTTGGTGGAATTTCATCGGGATCCCGGCCGGTTTGTGCCCGTGCCCGCCGTTGCCCGCACGCGGCATCTGGCCCTTGCGGCCGGCATGGAAAAGGCCCGGCGGTTCGTCGAAGGCGGCCGCTTTACCCGGACACGCATGGCCGCCCCGCAATGCCGCGTCGGCATCATGGCCAGCGGAATGGCCCGCAATTATCTGGCGGATGCCCTGGTCGCCGGCGACTGGGAAGAACGTGCCCACATTGTTGAACTGGGCGTCACCTGGCCTCTGCCGGCGGATGCCCTCGGTGATTTTCTCTCCCGCTGTGATCGGGTGCTGGTGCTGGAAGAAGGTTCGCCGCTGCTGGAGCAGAGCGTGCGTTCCCTGGTCCAGCAGCGCGGCCTCGGCCTGAGCGTGGAAGGCAAGGATGACGATCTTACGGAGCAGGGCGAATATTCCACAACCCTGGTCATGCGCCGCGTGGCATCCTTTCTGGGTTGCCCCTGTCCGGTCCAGCCCCCCCGCGCCGTGGAACCGGATTTGCCCGGCCGCGCACCCAATCTTTGTCCCGGCTGCTCGCACCGCGCGGTCTATTACGCCGCTCGGCAGGTGTATGGCGATGAGGCCGTATACGCCAGCGACATCGGCTGTTACACATTGGGCATCGCGCCGCCCCTGCGCATGGCGGATTTCCTGGTGTGCATGGGGTCTTCCGTTTCGGCGGGCAGCGGCTTCGCATGGGCGTCCGGCATGCCGGTCGTGGCTTTTATCGGCGACTCCACGTTTTTTCATTCAGGCATGACGGGGCTTGCCAACGCGGTTTTCAACCGTCACAGCCTGCTCCTTGTGGTTCTGGACAACGGCACCACCGCCATGACGGGCCATCAGCCGAATCCGGGCATGGAACAGCCAGCCTTGGGGGAAAGCGCCCTGCATCTGGATATGGAGAGCATTGTGCGCGGCTTGGGCGTGACGGAGTGTGTCAAGGTTCGCGCCTTCAACCTGAAAGCTCTGTTGAAGGCCTTCCGGGAGATGAAGGCCAAATCCGGCGTGCGCGTGCTGATTGCCGAGGAACCCTGCGTGCTTTACGCCCGCCGCCTGCGGAAAAACGCGCCGCGCGCGGCCGTTGTGATCCGCCAGGGAGAAGGTGCCCAACGCTGTCTCAAGGACCTGGCCTGCCCGGCTTTTTATCGCAAGGGTGACGAACTGGCCGTTGACCCCGCCTTGTGCACAGGGTGCATGGTTTGTCTGCAAGCGGCTCCGGGAACGTTCGGGGCGCGGGAACGCTGAACATGACATTGCGATGCCTCCGCATCTTCAAAGGACAAGGACGCTGCACATGAGAGAATTTACCGCGCGACGGCGCCTGCGCGTTTATTTTACCGGCGTGGGCGGACAGGGCACATTGACGGCCACAGCTCTTCTGGCGGGCGCCGCCATGGCCGCCGGGCTTGATGTTGTCGCCGGCGAGGTGCACGGCATGGCCCAGCGCGGCGGCGTTGTGGAATCCGTATTGCTCTTGGGCGGCTGGCGGTCTCCAAGGCTGGACTTCGGCGAAGCGGACGTGCTGCTTGGCTTTGAACCGTTGGAAACCCTGCGCGGGCTGCCCTACCTGCGCCACGGCGGAGCGGTTTTTTCCAGTTCGGATCCGCTGCCGCCCGTGGGAGTTTCCCTAGGGCAGGCGCGATATCCCCAACTGGCCGTGATTGAGGAAAAAACCCGCCAGATCGCGGGACTGTGCAAATTTTTGCCCTGCCGCGAGGTGGGCCTGGCCGCCGGTTCCGCGCAGAGCGGCAATACGGCGCTGCTTGGGCTCGCCTGCGCCGCAGGCGCACTGCCTTTCGGAACGGATGCCCTGGAAAGGGCCGTCAAAAACTTTCTGCCGTCAAGGATTCAGGAGGCCAATCTGAAGGCTCTGGCCTTGGGAGCGGCCGCATGACGAAAAATTTCCGCGGCATGGCGATGAACATCGGGGATGCCCTGATGCTCGCCGCTTTTTTCATCTTTTTCTGCTTTGCGGCTTCCCCGGCCGGCGCCACAGCGCCCGCCGTGCCGCAAGGGGCTTTTCTGGGCGTTTCCTCGGCCATTCTCTACGATTTGGACACCGAAGCCGTTCTTTTTGAGCAGAACGCCGACGCGCGCATTCCCCCGGCCTCTCTTGCCAAGGTGTTGTCCATGTTTCTGGCCCTTGACCATATTGCCTCCGGGCAGGCCGATTTCGACAGCGCGGTGGTCGTGAGTCGCGGGGCGGCTTCCGAAACCGGCGCGCGCATGGGCCTGAAGACCGATGACCGCGTTGCCCTGCAAAAGCTCCTGCTGGGTATGGCGGTCTCTTCCGGCAACGACGCCAGCACTGCCGTGGCCGAATTTGTCGGCGGCTCGACGCAGGCCTTTGTCAGGATGATGAACGTCAAGGCCCGGCGGCTCGGCATGCGCGACAGCAATTTCTGCAATCCCCACGGGCTGCCCCATCAGGAACAATATACCACGGCGCGCGACATGCTTACTCTGGCGCGGGCCTATCTGCGCGCCCATCCTTTTGCGTTGCGATTCCACAACACCCATGCGCTCAGGTACCGGGACAGCGTCACCTGGAACAAAAATCCGCTCCTGGGCCAGTACGAAGGCGCGGACGGATTGAAAACAGGTTGGATAAAGGATTCCGGGTACAATCTCATTTTCACGGCCAGCCACGGCGAAAAACGTCTGCTGGCCGTCATCATGGGCGCGCCGGACGTGGGCGCGCGGGGCAACGAGGCTTGCCGCCTGCTGGATGCCGGTTTTCTGGTGTCCGACAACCAGGCTGTTTCCGTGGCTTCGGCCCTTTACAACGCGCCCCTGCCGCAACGGAACCTGGATCTGAAAAAGAACGCGCATGAAGCCGGGGTGTATCAGACGAGAAAAAGCGCTCGCCAGAACGGACAGGCGATCCGCGGAAAGCGCAGAAAATGAATACGGAACCGGCTCTCAGCAAAAATTGTAGGCAAAACTCAATTCGCGCCCTGTGCATATGGGCATGGTCTGCGCGAAGGGCTGCTGCAGGCCTTCCTGTATGGCCTCAAGCGTGAGGTCGCGCAATTTGAGATAGCTTTCGGCAAGGCCGAGGCTGTCCGTGTCTATGATGCAGTCGGCCTTTTTCGGTTCGTCAAAGGCGTCGGAGACGCCGCTGAGGAGCTTCACTTCTCCCCGCATGGCGCGGGTATACAGTCCCTTGGTGTCGCGGCGCAGGAGCGTCTGCATGCCGCAACGCACCCAGATTTCACGGTATACGGGAAACCGTTCGCGGTTTTTTTGCCGCATGATGTCATAGGGCGTGATGGCCGCGACAATGCATATTTTATCCTGGGCGTTCAGTCGTAGCGCATGCTCGCGCATGGCGCTTATATTGCGCAGACGGTCCTGCGGACGAAAGCCGCTGTAGCCAAATTGTTGACGGAAACTGTCTCCGTCAATAAATTCCACATGATAGTCGTTCGCCTCAAGATAAATGCGCAACAGGGAACCCAGCGTTGTCTTGCCGCTGCCGGAAAGACCAAGCAACCAAATGACAGGCATCATAACGGTAATCCTCGTTTTTTTGGCAAATACGCGAAAGTGCTTTGCCCTTCTCCGTTGGATATGCAAAATTTGGACCACGCTTTGCCCTTGTCATGCGTCGGCTTCCTTTTTATAGTTCTTTCCATGTCACTGAAAGAACGCCTCCAGCTCACGGATGAACCGATTTTTTTGATGGACGGTTCAGCCTTTTTGTACAGGGGCTTTTTTGCCAATCAGAATCTGCGCCGTTCCGACGGGTTTCCGACAGGGGCTCTGGTGCTTCTGACCCGTATTCTGTTGCGCGTTTTGCGCGAGGAGCGTCCGCGGCATCTGCTTTTTGTTCTGGACGGCAAGGGCAAAAATTTCCGCCACGAGATATACCCTCTGTACAAGGCCAACCGCGACGCCACGCCGGAAAATCTTGTGGCCCAGATTGAGCCCGCCAAGCGCATGGTGCGCGCTTTGGGCCTGAGCCTCAAAGTTTCCGAAGGCTGTGAGGCCGACGATTGCATCGCCTCGCTGGCGGCGCGTTTTTCCTTGGAACACCCTGTCGTTATCGCCGGCGGTGACAAAGATCTGAAGCAATGCCTCTCTCCCTCTGTTTTTCTGTGGGATCCCGCCGGAAAAGAAGAAAAACTCGTCACCGAGAAGGAATTTACGGCCGGAAGTGGCGTAGCTCCGGCGCAGTGGCCGGACGTGCAGGCGCTGATCGGGGACGCGAGCGACAACATTCCCGGCGTGCCCGGTATAGGTCCGGCGGCGGCCAGAAAAATATTTGCCGACTGCCGGACGCTGGAGGACATACGCGACAATCTTGCCAGACTGCCGGCAAAATTTCAGGACAAGCTCAGAGAACATCTGGACAAGGCCTTTATCTGGCGTAAGCTCACCACCTTGTCCCATACCGTCTGCGAGGACGTGCTTCTGGCTGATCTTGCGGTGCGGCCCTTCGACATTCAGGAATTTCGGAGCCTCACGGAGGAGTTTGAGCTTGCGTCCCTGCGCAGGGAGATGGAATCCATGCTCCGTCTGCGGAAAATCCGTCCTGGGGAGTCCGACATGGCAGGGGGTGATTCGGGCTTTGCCCGTCAGGCGGTCAGGACGATGCCGCAAGGGCGCGGTCTTTCCCTGTTTGACACTGACTCCGTCGAGCCATCCCCTCCCCGCGAGGCGGACGCGGCTCCAATGCCCGGCAGGGCGATGCCCGGTTACGAGCTCAGCCTTCTGGACAGCGTCAAGAAACCGGCCGTCAGGGAGTTGCGCCTGGTCGGGGATTTGCCGGATTGCGCCGGGCGTGCGGTGGCGCTGATTGCAGACGTGGCGGACGGAAAAAAGACGAGCCTGATTATCGGCGTCGGCGATGGGCAGGGGAGAGCGGGAGCGCGCGAGTGCGCATGGGCGGGGGAGATGAAATCCCTTCTTTCCTGGCTTGCCGGGGCGCGGCACGTGGTGTGCGCGGATCTCAAATTCCTGCTGCGGGCCGGCTTGCGTGCCGCCGGAAGCGGCAAGCCGCAAAGCCCGCGGGAGGCTGAAATTCGTCTCGTCGGGAACAGCTTTGACCTGGGCCTTGCCGACTGGCTGACCGAGCCGGACGAGAGCGATTATTCCTGGCCGCGCCTTGCCGCCCGTCTTGGTGGCGGGGTTAAAGAGACAAGCCCCGCGGCCCTCGCCCTCGGCATGGCCGGGGCGTTGCGGAAACGGCTTGCGCAAAACGGGCTGGAGACGCTCTACACGGAAATGGAACTGCCGTTGGTGCCTGTGCTCGCCGATATGGAAGAGCGGGGCGTGGCCATTGATTTGGCTGCTTTTCAGGAATTTCTTCTGGATGTGCAGAAAGAAATTGACAGTCTCAGCGCGCGGATTTACGCGGCGGCCGGCATGCGGTTTAACCTGCGTTCCGCCAGACAACTGGGCGGACTTCTTTTTGACCATCTCGGCCTGCCCGCGCCGCGCAAGACACGGGGAGGACAGGCGTCCACCTCTCAGGAGACGCTGGAAAAACTTGCCGGGCGGCATGCGGTGATTGATCTGATCCTGCAGTACCGCAAGTTTGAAAAAATGCGTTCCACCTATCTGGAGCCGTTGCCGCGCCTGATAGACGCAACCGGGCGCCTTCACACCACATTTAATCAGAAAGGCACGGCCACAGGGAGGCTCTCGTCCAGCAACCCTAATCTGCAGAATATTCCCGTGCGCGGAGAACTCGGCAAGCGCATGCGCGCCTGTTTTATCGCTAGGCCAGGCCATGCGCTCGTTTCCGCCGACTATTCGCAGATTGAATTGCGCGTGCTGGCCCACATGTCGCAGGACGCCACCCTGCTGGCCGCTTTTCGCAGCAATGAGGACATACACACCCGCACGGCGGCGCTCATTTATGACATTCCGCCGGAAAAGGTCGGCCCGGACGAACGGCGCAACGCCAAAACAGTGAATTTTGGCCTGATTTACGGCATGGGCGCGCAAAAACTGGCGCGGGAACTCAACACGGGCGCGCCGGAGGCAAAGGCGTTTATTGAGCGTTACTTTTCACGTCTTGCCGGCCTCAAGGCTTTTTACGACAATGTGGAAGCTGATGCGAAAAAACAGGGTTTTGTCGCCACATTAAGCGGACGCCGTCGTTTTCTTCCGGACATTCATTCGGCCAACGGTCAGGCATTCGCGCTGGCGCGGCGCCAGGCCATCAATACGGTCATACAGGGGTCCGCTGCTGACATCATCAAGTTATCCATGTTGGCCGTCGCCCGGGATGAGGAGCTTAAACGCATGGAAGCCAAGTTGATCCTGCAGGTGCACGACGAACTTGTGCTTGAGGTTCCCGCGAAAAATGCCGCGGCCGCCGCAGCGCGGACAGCCGAACTGATGGGCCGTGTCGCCCCCGGCGGCGAAAATCTCGCTGTGTCCCTCATGGTGGATTGGGGATTTGGCCCTAACTGGGGGGAGGCGCATTAGGGCATGTCACGCTTGAGATTGTCGCTTGACGGCGAAGTGAAGTCGCCTTGCGACAATCCCGCGGCAAGGATTTGCAAGCAAATCCTTGCAGAGCAGATTATACATGTTCAATGTTGATTTGCTCTAACGGTTGTCGCACATACTTTTGCGCGCCGCCGCAAGGCGGCTTTTTTTTCTTGGCTTTTTGCATCAAAGCGTGTAATCCGGAGGCAATCTTTTCTGTATTGTTGCCGTTATATTCCAACAGTCGGGAGACTCGACGTATGCCTCTGAAATTCAGCAGTATTATTGCGCTTTTCCTCGCCTGCGTGTTCGCCGTCCACCCGGCCGTTGCCGCCGATGAAGAAAAAAACGCTTCCCACAGGGCCGTTTCAGGCAAATACGACGCCCTCAAGCGTTTCAGCCAGGTGCTGGATCTTGTGGAACGCCATTACGTAAAGGAAGTCACGCAAACGGAACTTGTCAACAGTTCCGTCAAAGGTATGCTGCAGGGACTTGACCCTCACTCCAACTTTCTCACTCCGGAAGAATTCAAGGAAATGCAGCAGAATACTTCAGGCGAATTCTTTGGGGTGGGCATAGAAATTTCCCTGGAAAACGGACAGGTTGTGGTTGTCACACCGATTGAGGACACGCCGGCCTTCCGCGCCGGTCTGCAGACCGGCGACGTTATCCTCTCCATCAATGGCCAGGCTGCACAGGAGCTCTCCCTGCAGGAAGTTGTTTCGCGCATCCGCGGCCCCAAAGGCACGGAAGTGGAGCTCACCATCCTTCACAGCAACTCCAAGACGCCGCAAACACTTCGCATCGTGCGCGACGCCATTCCGCTCATAAGCGTCAAATCCAAAAAATTGGAAGACGGATACTACTGGATACGTCTGACGCGTTTTTCCGAGCGCACAACGGAAGAATTGAAAGACTCCCTGAAAGCGGCGGAAAAGGAATCCAGAAAAGAAGCCGGCCTCAAAGGCATTGTTCTTGATTTGCGGAACAACCCCGGCGGCCTGCTTGATCAGGCCGTCAGCGTGTCGGATGTCTTTCTGGAGCAGGGGGCCATTGTATCCATCAAAGGGCGCGATGAAAAACGCGGCCATGTCTACGAGGCCGCCAGGCAGGCTGACGATGTCCATGTGCCCACAGTGGCCCTGATCAACGCCGGCTCGGCCTCCGCCTCGGAAATCGTGGCGGGGGCGTTGCGGGATCAGAAACGGGCGCTCATATTGGGCGAAAGATCCTTCGGCAAGGGATCTGTGCAGAAAATCATTCCGCTGCCTGACGGCGCGGGCCTCAAGCTCACCGTAGCTCTCTATTACACCCCCAGCGGCAGTTCCATCCAGGCCGAAGGCATTGTGCCGGACATGGAAGTGCCCTTTGAAAGCCAGCGCGCGGATGACAAGGACAATCCTCGCTTCCAGATCCGCGAGCAAACCCTGAATCGTCATCTCGAAAACGCCGGAAACAAAAAAAGCGAGGACAAGGACAAATCTGCGGAAATCAGGGATCAGCTTGCCCGCGACAACCAGTTGCGCATGGCCCTGCAACTAGTCAGAACGCTTCCGAAAATACAGGAGATCAAAAACTGATGCGCACTGTAGGCTGCATAGGCTGCGGCAACATGGGGGGAGCCATTCTGGGCGGCCTTGCCGGCGCTCTTGGGGGCAAAGGCTATGTCTTTTGCGGCCATACGCGCACGCCTGAGCGCATGGCGCCTCTGCTGGAAAAAGGGGTGACCGCCGTCTCAGGGGCGCTTCCCCTGGCACAGGAGGCCGATGTCGTTGTTCTGGCTGTCAAGCCCTGGCAGATTGCCGCCATTGTGGAAGAGATCCTCCCCGCTCTCGGGCGGGAAAAGCTCCTTATTTCCATTGCGGCCGGCATCAGCATCAAACGGCTCAAGGAATTTTCCCGGAATCTGTGCCCGGTGGTGCGCTGCATGCCCAACACCCCGGCGCTTGTGGGCAAGGGTGTCTTTGCCGTCTGCCTTGAGGATGAAGCTTTGCGTCGCGAAAACAAGGACGAGGCCCTCGCTCTGTTCAGCGCTCTTGGGTTGTGCCTGTCCCTGCCCGAAGAGCGGTTTACGGCTTTTTCCGCCCTTGTCGGAGCAGGGCCGGCCTATGTGTTTGAAATGATGCGGGGCCTGGCGCAGGCGGGAGTCACTCTGGGATTTTCCCATCAGGAGGCCCGCACGCTCGTTGGCGCGCTTTTCAGCGGTTCGGCCGCTTTGGCCGGGGAACGGCCGGAGCACCTCGCGCAATTGCGCGACGCTGTCTGCTCCCCCGGCGGATTGACCATCGCGGGAGTCAATGTCCTGGATCGCGCCGGCCTCGCCGGTCTGCTGGTGGATGCCGTGCTGGCGGCCAATGCGCGCGGCCTCGAAATGGAAGAGTAGATGGCGGCCGGCAAACAGGAGATGCCGCATGAAACGGCGATTACGAAAACGCTTTATTCCGTTTCTAGAGCATTTTAACTTTCATTTTATATAAAAAAGTTTAGACTTGCGACATGAAAACAGCAAGCGCAGAAACCCGTGCTCTCGTCGTCAAGGCATATACTTCCGGCATCGCCACAAGAAAACAATTAGCTGAAATTTTTGGATATCATATCCA
>JAISOT010000080.1 GCA_031275465.1 Desulfovibrio sp. | reverse complement strand
CAGTCCGGGTTTCGCGGGAGCATTCCTTGTCCACCGGCGTTTCGTCAACGCGGTATTCTCCCCTGGCGTCCGTCACCAGACTTGACACATAACGGCGCTCGTATACCACAAAAAGCAGCGGCCCGGAATCGACTCTTTCCAACGCCGGGTTCAGCGCCACAAAGTCAAGCCCCGCCGTCCGGCCCCGGGGGATAAAGTTCGGATTGATTCCCGCTTCCGTGCCTCTGTAGCCCAGAATCGTCCGCAGGGGAGAGAGCAGCAGGTCCCGTTGCAGGCTCACGGCGCGCCCCCCGCCCGGTTCAAAACCTTCCAGCAGCAACGAACAGGTTACGCTTCCGGCGCGCAATTCCGCCAGAGGCAGGGGGATGACGGCCGTTCCGTCGGCTTCCGTGTGCGCTTCGGGCAGGGAGATTTCCCTTGCTTCGCCGCGGTAGGGCGATGCGTCGTGAAAGGTGTAGTCCTCATAGCCGGGAAAGCGAAAACCGGCCGGAAGAATGCGCAGCAGAGCCCTGACCCGGCGGTCCGCGGCGGGCATGCCGTACAGGTTTTTCAGCCGGACCCGCGCGTGCGCCGAGGGGGAATCGGGCAGCGGCAGCCAGCCTTTCTCTTGGGCGGGTTCAAAGTGGGCCGCAAGCTCCAGCGTGTCCGGCCGAAATTCTTCCACCCGCACGGCGGTTGTGCCCAGGATGACGGCATCCCCGCCGGATTTTCCGGAACCGGCCAGTTGCACGTCAAGCCTGTAGCGGCCGGTCGGAGAGTTTTCTCGCGACTGCCATGCAATTTCCGCAAGCCCCTCCGCGCCCGCGCTGAATGTCCGGCGCAGGACTTCCGTGCCGACAGGATTTATCAAAACGGCCTGCAACAGCATATCCGGCGGAAGTTCTTTCCAGTCGGTCCGCCTGACGGCGCAACCGAAACGCAACGTTTCTCCGGGACGGAACATCCCCCGTTGCGCGAACACATAAGCGGCGATCCCCCCCGGAGGCGCGAGGCGCCCCGCTGTCGGAAAGGCGCTGTAATCCACCTTGCGCGCGCCGTCGTTCAAGGGCATCCAGGCCAGGTCCACGCCGTTCTCATCGCCGTTGCCGATCGCGCGTGACGCCGCTATGGCCACAGGATGCTTTTCCCGCTCCAGGCCGTCAAGTTGCGGCAACCGGGCGCGGCCTTGCGCGTCGGTGCGCGCCTCGGCCACAGGCAGGCCGTTCGCGCCCAGAACCTGCACCAGAACTCCGGATGCCGGACCTCCGCCGGAAAGGGAAAGAACAAACACATCGCGCTCGCCGGCAGCGGATTTTTTGACCATCAGCCCCAAATCCGTCACAAGCACAAAGCGTTTCTCCCGGGCAAGCTCCTTGTCGCCGTTCATGCCGTAAAGGCTGATCAGCATGAGGCCGCGCCTGTCGCTTCCCCCGTCCCGCAGGAGCGGACGCAGATCAAGAGCCGAAAACTGCGGTTCTCCGGGAGACGTGCGGGCAAGACGCAGTTCGCCCCGGCTCACGTCGCTCAGCGTGTAGGGAACCCACGAATGGGCGAATCCGTCGTAGCGGTCATTATCCCCGGCCAGCAGAGCCAGAAAAGGCGCGCGCACCCGGCGGGCTTCCCAGCGGATGGAGGTCAGGCCCGTGGAATGGATGTCGAGTGTTTGTTCGCCCCGCAGGGCCAGGATGTTGCCCGGCTGGAGAAAGCCGAGTTTCGGGCGCGGCGGCGCGGCGAGAAGCACTCCCCGCCACGGCCTGCCGAGCGCAATGCCGGAGGCGGAGGCGAATTCGGCGGGAAGATGCGCGAAAAGATATCTTCCTTCGTCGGGGCGGATGCGAAAGCGCAGCCTGCCGGCGGGCTCGTCGTCCGTTTGCAGGGATTCGACGGCCAGGGTTTTCCCTTTGTTCAGCGCGTCCCCGCTCACTACGGGGGCGCGGCTCCAGTCATAGGGAACGACCGCCGTATCCTGCTGCGCACGGGGCAGTTGAATGATTTTCAGCGCCTTGAGCACAGCGCTCGGGCGGATATAAAGGCTCGTCCGCACCATGAGCTCGTATTCCTGCCCCAGATTTTCGGTGGTGGCCACTTGCAGATCCAGTTGCCGCACCGAAAAAAGCTTTTTCCGCCCCTGAACGGAAAAGGCGAGGCGAACGCCGTTTTCGCTCCGCGGGGCAAAGACCGGCAGAGCGTCTTCCAGCGTATAGAAGCGCATGCCCGGCAGGCGGAGTTCCGCAACGGCATCCTCCTCGCCGAGGGAGACGAGAGGCGCATACACATTCACCTCATCCCGCGCGTGGTTCCAGACAAAGCGCGGAGGACCGAAACGCAGGCCGGAAGCGGGGTCGGGCACGCGCAGTTCGACGGATTTTTCCACTCGGGAAACATCCGGCGGATACGCGAACTTGAGCGTGCAGGAAAGCGCGTGCGCGGCTTTCGGCGAAGGGTCCGTCCACAGGCGCGGCGGGCCGGATGTGACCGCCTGGGGAAAGGAGGTAAACGAGAGTCCGTCCGACTGGAGGATCACCCCGTCCGGCAGGGACAGCCCTTCGAGAATCACCGTATACCGCGTGTCGGGAGTCAGGGGCTTGTCCGGCGTAAACAGCAGCACATTGCCGCCGTCCCAGCGCCACGCGCCGGGGGCGTCCGGCCGCAGCCGGGGGCCGGGGGCGGGGCTGCCGTGGTCCCCGAGGCGTGCGGCGCACGCGCTGCGCCAGTTGTTGCCGTATCTCTTTTTGCAGGCCGCCTCGTCGGGGGTGACGGCAATCCGCAAGCCTTCGTCCCAGGGGTAGTACGCATCCATGCCGGCCGTCAGAAAGGCGGGCGATTTCTGCGAAGCCGCCGATGCCTGCCCCGGAAGACACGCCGACAAGAAAAATACCGCAACCATCAGTATATGCCGAATCGCCATGGCATCCTCCGGAACGACCGCCTTGTCATGATGATGATGATGGAATTGCCCAGACTTGTTTATGAGTATCCCATGCGTCCGGCACTGTCCACACGCTTTCCGCGTCAATCATCTTTTCCTGTTCATTCCGGCAAAAAAGCCCGTGATCTTCTCGCGGGCCTTCTCTTTTCTCCTGTGCCGTTTCCGGCTGGCGCCATTATCCGCTCATGATAAATTTTCCCCACGTTCCGCCCTTCTTCGGAAGGATTTTTGGCCGGGCACATACGTTTTTAAGCGCCTGTATGTTGGGCGAAAACATTCCCGCCCGCCAAAGCAATTCCGTCACCGCCCTGCCCAAATCAGGCTCCATGGGGAAGATTGCGAGTGTTCCCGGATTCGGAAAAACATCCAGCACTGAATCCGGCACGATGCCCGCCCCCATACCCGCTGCTGTCGCAGCCATAATCGCATGATAGGATGAAAGCTCGACCACTTTTTCAGGGGCCATGCCATGCGACCTGCACCAACTGAGCAGCCGGTTTCGGTAAGAGCATCCCTCCGCAAAGGCCAGTAACGTTTTGCATGCCATGTCGGAAGGCTCCCGTATTTCCTCATGACCGGCCGGAGCGATTACCACGAGTCTTTCCTCGAAAACGGGAACGCGCTCAACCCTTCCGTCCTGCGGCACGTCCGCCGCAAAAATTACATCCAGTTGGTTTTCCAAAAGGCGCTGGTAAAGGCCGCGGCTCGTCCCGGTAATCAACTCGAGTTCAATTGCCGGGTGGAAATTATGAAGAGCGGCGAGGCGCTCGGGCAACCTGACCGCCGCCGTGCTTTCCATGGCGCCTATACGGAGTTTGCCCCCCGGTCCGGCATTTTTGACCTGGCGTTCACCTTCGGACATGAGGTCCAACACGCGCTTGGCGTGTTCATAAAAAGTCTGTCCCAGGGGCGTGATAAGCAGCCTTTTTTTCTCGCGCAGAAAGAGCTTCACGCCCAGATAGTCCTCAAGCTGCATTATCCTGGTTGTAATGCCGGAAGGCACCCGGTTCAGTTCCCGCGCCGCGCGGGTAACGCTGCCGTGTTCAACCACCGATACAAACGCTCTCAAGTCATAGAGTTCCATATATTCACCAATTAAGAACAATAAATTCATATTTAATCATTTGCCATGAAAGTATATAAGTTTTAATCAAAAAGCAAGAAAAATACCGCTTCCGCGCAAGCGCCCCGTAACATACCAGGAGAACTCATGTTTGAAGGCGTTTCAGGCTGTCGGGTCGCACCGCAGGCTGATGTTTTCGCTTTAAAAGATGTCAATGGGCTTGCGGATGTTATGAATTTACGCGGGCATGTATACTCGCTGGCCCGCAATTTAACATGTTCATACCCTTCAGTGGAGCTGTTGACGAACATCAGAAAATCGCAACCCGTTTTTTCGCTGATGGAAGATTTTGAATCCATACATAAAATTTGCGCGGGCGCAGTACAATGTTTGTCGGACGAGCATTCCTATGCTGAAGTGCAAAACGAATATACCCGTTTGTTTGTCGGTCCGGCGTCTCTTCCTGCCCCTTTATGGGAATCTGTATTTTTGGATAAAGAACATATTCTATTTGGTGAAGATACCCTTGCGGTTCGTAAATTTTATGCGATGTGCAATTTTGAATTTCATGAACGCGCTACAAGGCCTGACGATCATATTTCCATTGAATTGGAGTTGTTATATCGGCTCAATGAGTCAGCTCTTCAAATTGTCACCGCGCGGGACAACCAGGTGAATTTGAAAAACATTTTGTCCATATGCGAACTCCAACTGCAATTTTTGCGTTGCCATCTTCTCCGATGGGCTCCGGAGGCTTTCGCGTTGCAGCTTCCCCATGCGTCCACGCTCGTTTATCAGGGTTTGGCGGAGTTACTTGTTTCTTTCCTGCCCTATGACGCGCATATACTCATCGCTTTACAAGGAGACGTCGCAAGATGGATTTGACATCAAAAAAAGCCGCGCAAATCAGCAGGCGCGCGTTTTTGCAATGGTCTGCCGCCGGATTGGCAAGCTCTCATTTTTTTCTCAGCGGGAACGGCCTGCTGACACCGCTGTCGGTTCAGGCTCAGGGATTGGAACGCATTATCCCCACTTCAAGCAACTTTGACTGTGGCGGGCGTTGCCTGAGCAAGGCTCATGTCCTTGACGGCGTGATAACGCGGATCAGCGCCAGAGCCAATGAAGAGTTGAACCCCGCTGTCCCTGTAATGAAAAGTTGCGTTCGCGGCAGAAGCTACCGCAAGTATCAATATCAACCGGACCGCCTCAAATATCCCATGAAACGAATGGGCAAACGAGGAGAAGGCAAATTTGGAAAAATCTCCTGGGAGGAAGCGATTGAGACAATCGCCGGGCGCACGAAGAGATTGACGGACGCATACGGGCCTGGCTGCCGTTTCCTGGCGGGAAGCTCGGGCACCTCAATGGGCGTGTTTGATCATGCCAAAATCGGGAGACGGTTTTTCAACGTAACCGGCGGATTTCTTGACAACTACCACAATGTAAGCCTTGCGAACGCCCTTGTGGCGACAACCGGCGTATATGGAACGGGGAACAGCGGTAACAGCATGGATTCGCTCCTGGAGTCCAAGTTGATCATCCTGTGGGGCCACAATCCGGTTGAAACACATTTCGGCCATACAAATTATTATTTGAAGCAGGCCAGGGAAAAGGGCGTCAGGATTATCGTCATTGATCCCCGGTACAGCGACTCGGCTGTCACATACGCCGACCTGTGGATTCCCGTTCTTCCCAATACCGATGGCGCAATGATGGACGCCATGGCGTACGCAATCGTATCCGAAAATCTTCACGACAAACATTTCCTCGACACTTTTTGTCTTGGCTTTGACGAAGAGCACATGCCGGAGGGCGTTCCGGCCGGCGAGTCGTACCTTGCCTACCTCATGGGAAAAAAAGACGGTGTGGTAAAAACGCCTGCCTGGGCTGAGCGTATCTGTAAGGTTCCGGCGAACGCCATACGCAAACTGGCTATTGAATATGCCTCGGCCAAACCGGCGGCGCTCCTTTCCGGTTGGGGGCCGCAACGAAATTCAGCGGGCGAGCGCACTGTCCGCGGATCCGCCATGCTTTGCTGCATGACGGGCAATGTGGGCAAGCTGGGAGGCTGGGCAGGAGGATACGCGGGCATCAGCCGCCCGGGGCCCGTAGGAATGCCTATCCCGAAAAACCCCCTCGGCCAGAGCATTAATATCATGCAGTGGACTGACGCGGTTGAAGACCACACAAGCGTCACGCCCGCAGACGGACTCAGGGGGACCGACAAATTAACCGCGCCCGTCAAGGTTATTTACTCTCTTTCCAGCAATTATCTTGTCGGGATGAATCCGGATATTAACAAAGCCAAGCGGCTGCTTGAAGATGAAACGAATGTCGAATTCATCGTCGCTTCTGATTTAGTCATGAATTCAAGTTGCCTGTACGCGGACATTCTGTTGCCCTCGGTAACATTTTTCGAGTGCTGGGATTTGACTGTATCCTTCAATTGCGGCGCTTATTTCATCCTCTCGCAAAAAGTTGTCGAGCCCATGTTCGAGGCCAGACATCCGTATGAGTGGATGGCTGAAGTGGCAAAACGCTTCGGTGTTGAAGAGTCCTTTACCGAGGGGCGCACCCAGGAGGGTTGGATCAGGTTTCTGCTGAAAGAAACCCGCAAAAAATATCCCGATGTGCCCGAATGGGAACAGATGAAACAACAGGGCATAGCCTATCTTCCCTATGAAACTCCGGCGATAGCGTTCAAAAATATTCTGGATGATCCTGAAAAGAATAAATTCCCGACTGCTTCAGGCAAAATAGAGCTGTGTTCCAAGGCGCTGTACGATCTGCATGACCCTGAGGTCCCTGCCGTCGCGCAGTACGTTCCGGCGTGGGAGGGGCCCGAGGACCGTCCGCGAGTGGACAAATATCCTTTCCAGGTTATCGGCTGGAAGACCAAAAATCGCGACAATTCCACCCTCTATACACACCCTTGGCTGCAACAAGTCGCTTCACAGGTAATGTGGCTCAATCCTCTTGACGCGCGAAAAAAAGGGATTCGGTCCGGAGACAAGGTGCGGGTGTTCAACGACAGGGGGGCGTTGCTTATTGAAGCGATGGTAACACCGAGAATCATGCCCGGCGTCCTGGCGATACCGACCGGGGCATGGCACAGTCCCGGCAAGGACGGCACCGACCGTAACGGTTGTCTGAACGTCCTCACCACTGACCGCAAAACCCCTCAGGCCAGGGGCAACGCCCACCACAGCTGTCTTGCCGATATTGCCAGAGCCTGACAAAACGCATGACGGAGAACGTGATGAAAAAACAATACGGATTTTATATCGACCAGAGCCTGTGCAGCGGCTGCAAGGCCTGCGCCATGGCATGCAAAGACAAAAACGACCTGGATGACGAACGGTTTTTTCGAAATGTCACCGAGCACCACGGCGGGGGCTTTGTTCCCGACGGGGCATGTTACACAAACAATGTTTGGGCCTATTGGGTGTCCATGGCGTGCAACCATTGTGACAATCCCAAATGCGTTGCGGGGTGTCCCACCGGAGCCATGCAAAAACGCGAACAGGATGGAATTGTGTTCGTTGATCAAGAAGTATGTATCGGGTGCCGGTACTGCATTTGGAACTGCCCATACAAGGCCCCGGCATTTGAAAGCTCGAAAGGCAAAATGAGTAAATGCGATTTCTGCATTGACCTTGTCGAAAAAAGGCAGGAACCAGCTTGTGTCGCCGCTTGCCCCCTGGGGCTGATAAAGTTCGGCCCCATTAACGAATTGAGAAAAAAATACGGGTCATTGGCTCACATTGCCGGGTTGCCGGATTCAGGCATCACAAATCCGAACATAGTCATCAAACCGAACAAAAACGCCGGCAGGGCTTAGAGGCGGGATAGTATCATGCATGAATGGTCACTTTTTTTGTTCACCCTCGCGTTGCATATATCGGCGGGAGGCATACTGTCGCTGACCTTGGTAGACAGGTTTGGAACCAGCGGGGCACGTCTGTCTGAAGCGTCATTTTTCTGTGTACTTGCCGTGACAGGCTCTATTTTCTCTTTCGCCCATTTGGGCGATATTCCTGGCGCATACAGAGCCCTTTTCAATCCGGGATCGTCGTGGCTGAGCCGGGAAGCATGGTTGGTCGGCATATTCGTCTGTACCACCGCTTTGTGCGCCTTTCAAATATGGCGCAAGGCTCACTACAGGCTTTTTCTCTCAGCCGCCGCCTGCTTCGGCATACTCGCGACTTTTGCATCTTCTTCGGTATATGCCGGCGCGGTGACGCAAAAATGGCAGTCGGCAAACCCTGTTATGGAGTTTTACGGAGCGGCGTTTTTACTCGGTCCTGTTCTTGTGGCCATAACACGTTCCGGCAACGGGAAGGATCTGAATATTCTGAGCGCGGTATTCGGGTGCGGCGTGATTCTTTTTGTTCTCAATGTCGGACTGTCAGGCGGCTTGCATTCCGGAGCTTTGATTATCGCCCGTTTTTTGCTGGTCGCTATCGGCATTGTTGTGAGCCATCATGCGTTGGCTTCGGCAAAAAGCAACAAACTTGCAATGCTCGCCACTTTCTTTCTTGTGTTGGGTGAAGGTCTTGGACGGTATGTGTTCTTTATGGAAATAGAATAAAGGAACGGCCCGCAAAACCTCAAAAAGCGGTCTTGCCTTGACGCGGCGGAGATGTTAGCTTGGCGTCAAGGTATCAAACATGCGTTTTGCGCTGCTCTGCTTTTTCTGCGCGCTCACTTGGCCTGTTCACGGTCCGGTCCTTGCGGCCGGTCCGGCCGTTGCTGACGACCAGGGCTGGACCATTATGCCCGCCGGCGCCCGCCCCGCCTATATGGGCATACACGGCGGCACCATGCCCGTGAGCCTGCTGGTCGTCGCCGACGGTTCCTCGCTTCTCGGCTTTGTGGGACGCACCGGCAACGATTTTCTTGACGTGCTGCGCAGCACGAAACTGCCCCTTTTTTTCAGTTTGCCGTTTAACGAAAACGCCAACGGGGAATCTGCGGAAAAATCCGGCGGCATTGCGGAACATCACGGAAGTGTCCCGGGCGTTTTTGACAAGATCCCCCCCGGCGGCGTGAGCAGCGTTTTTGTGACCGGCAACGGCCTGAC
>JAISOT010000036.1 GCA_031275465.1 Desulfovibrio sp. | reverse complement strand
CGCGTGTTCCACGTAATTCAGGCCGATTCCCCAGATTTTGCGAGGGCGCCTGAACAGTGGCGCGTACGTGACCTGGCCCGCGGGAAGCGCGGGCAACGCCTCCAGAGATCTTTTTCCGTCCGCGTTGTACCATTTTTTCAGGTCATCCAGCGCCGCGGTCTGGATGAGTTCAAACATTTCCGCAGGCCACCATCTGCCGAATTTTTCGTTTATCCGACGGATGGGAATCAGACCTCCGGCGGTTGCCACGCACGCGGCATCCTGGCCGTCCAGGCGGATCGTTGAAAGTCTCATACGCGAACCTCCCTTGGATAGTGGGCCCGGCCTGCCTTTTCCCGCGGCCGGGGCCGAGCGGGGGAATGTTCGGAGGAAACAACGGATGTTTCTTCCGCTGGAAGGGGCGACACGGCTTATAGTACCTTGAATTTGTGCACTTCATTTGTCTGCCCGTCTATCACATGCACGGCACAGGCAATACAGGGGTCAAAGGAATGGATGGTGCGCAGAATTTCCACCGGCCGTTTGGGATCGGCTACCGGCGTACCCACAAGAGCTTCTTCCGCTGCGCCGGGTATGCTTTGGGAGTCACGGGGGCCCAAATTCCAGGTGGTGGGGACGACAAGCTGGAAGTTTGCGATCTTGCCGTTTTCATCCGTACGCAGCCAGTGCGAAAGACCGCCGCGCGGCGCGTTGACAAAACCGACGCCTTTGGCGTTTTTGGGGGCTTCATAATCTTCCGCAATTTTTTTGTCGCCTTTGCCGATATTGGCTTCGTACTCATTAAGCCATTGCTCGAGCTGCTGGGCGACGGCAAGGGTTTCTATACCGCGCGCGGCCGTGCGGCCGAGCGTGGAGAAAAGCGCCTCGGGGCCGACACTCAGTTTTTTGAGGACAAAATCAACAAGGGGTTTCACAGTCTTGTGGTTCTGTGAGTAATCCACGAGCGTTTGAGCCAGCGGGCCGGTTTCCACGGCGTGATTGTCGTAACGTGGAGCTTTGAGCCAGGAATAGCGATCCGTATCCCCCATTTCGGTGAAGGCCGGCTTTGTTTCGCCCTCGTAAGGGGGTGATGCCTTGTCTCCCTCATACCAGCTGTGGCGTACGTGTTCCATAATTTTTGCCGGTTCAAATTTTTGGGCATCGGCGATTTTACGGTTATAGATAACGCCCGGTTTGAGCCAGCGGCTGTTCAGATCCCGTTCGCCGCCCGCAGCGGGAAATTCGCCGAAGGCCATGAAATTTCTGGTGCCGCCGTAAGCTGCCCAGTTTTTGTAGCCTTCAGCCACAGCGAGGAGATCCGGGATGTAGTATTGCTCGATAAAGGCGCGTGTTTTCTTGTATATCTCGCGGAATTCGCCAATGCACTCGGCCGTGAGCGCTTCATAACAGGTGACGCCGCCTCCCACCATAAACTGGACGTGCGGGTTTTTTGCGCCGAAAACCGCCATGCCTCGCGCTGTTTCCACCTGGACGCGCAAAGCCTGGAGGTAGTCGGCGGTGGCGATCAGGTTGACTTCCGGATCAAGCTGATAGGCCGGATGGCCGCCCAGGAAGTAGGCGTTCGTGAAGGGGCCGAGCTGGCCGCTGTCCACAAAAGCCTTTAGTTTTGCCTGGACCGCTTTGTAATTCTCGGCCGTGACTTCGCGCGGCGATATGGAGGTGGCTATTTGGGCCGCCCTGGCGGGGTCTGCCCGCAGGGCGGCAGTGACATCCACAAAATCAAGCGCGTGCAGATGATAGAAATGCACGAGATGGTCATGCAGAAACAACATGCCCAGCACAAGGTTGCGGATATATGTGGCGTTGGCCGGAATGGGCTTTTTGATGGCGTCTTCCAGCGCGCGCGTGGAGGCCAGGGCATGAGTATATGTGCAAACGCCGCAGGTGCGTTGGGTGAAGTGCTGCGCATCACGCGGGTCACGGCCTTTCAGAATGATTTCCAGGCCACGGAACAGTGTGCCGCAGCTCCTGGCTTCCTTGATTCTGCCGTTTTCCACTTCCACTTCAACGCGCAGGTGGCCTTCAATACGGGTAAGCGGGTCCACCACCACCGGTCCGGTGTAATTGCTCTGGGCCGTTTTTAAGGTTTGGCTCATGATATTCCCCCTAGTTCTGATAGAATGGCGTCATGTCGTCCCAGAATCCGGGCTCGCTGCACCCGATACAGGGATGCCCGGCGCGTACCGGCCAGTTGGTGTCGTTAAACAAAATTTTGGGACAATTGTTGTATGTCTGCGGTCCCTTGCAGCCGAGATCGTAGAGGCACCAGCCCTTGCGCGCTTCCTCGGAGTTGAAGGAGGGGGCAAATTCGCCGGCGTCGAAATGTTTGCGGCGTTCACAGAGTTCATGGACGCTTTGTCCGAAGAACAGGGTCGGCCGGCCGAGCTCGTCCAGTTCGATTTTATCGCCCTTCAGGAAGGCTGCCAAAGCGCCCACCAGATTGAGCGGATTGGGCGGGCAGCCTGCGATATTGATGGCTTTGACGCCCAGGTCGGCAAAGCACTCATTGACGCCTTTGGCCGCTGTGGGATTCGGCTTGGCCGCCTGTACGCCGCCGTAACAGGCGCATGTGCCCATGCACACGACGGCTTTGGCCTTGGGGAGGATGCGCTTGCAGATGTCAAACATGGTGTGCCCGGCCACATAGCCGTATTTTCCTTCCAAAGCGGTGGGGATGGCGCCCTCGACAACGCAAATGAATCCGTCCGGGCACGCCACCGCCTGGTCCAGCGCGTCCTCTGCGGCTTCACCGGCGGCGGCCATGATGGTTTCATGGTAATCCAGAGAAATGGTGTCCAGGATGAGCGCGTCAATAAACGGCTTACAGGTGCGCAAAAGAGCTTCGGAGCAGCCCGTGCATTCCGCCATGTGCAGATAGACCACGGAAGGGCGGCGTCCCGACAAAGCCGCTGCCACTTCAGTGGCAAAGGCTGGCCCCATGCCCATGCTTAGCGCTACCGCAGTACAGAATTTCATAAAATCGCGGCGGCTTATGCCCTGATGCTTAAGGCTGTCCTCCCCGCTGTTTTTGCCCAGACCCACAGCAATACGCATAATAGCCTCCTGGCAGAAGATGATCCTACATTTGCTGAGTGTATTTCGGATACCGTTACTCGAACTACGCGACAGCATATAACGTGAATTGAAATCGGTCAATAGGCATGCAAAATTATTTCTTCTCCTCAGCGTATAAAAGAAGTATGCGCCGGCAACTGATAAGGTAATCGAGTATAATTGTTAAATTTATTTGCAAAAGAGAGAAGATGGCGAATTTTCAGACAAAAAGGTCAGTAAATTTTTATTGTTATGAATTTTTATAAGGAGCGCGGAAAAAAGATGCGGGGATTGCCTTGCATTTTTTGCCGGTACGGATTATATGGTTTCCCCGCGAATTACTGAGTTTTCAACAAAAATCAGCCGCAGGCCGGTTGTTGTTTTGCGTATGGTTTGCGTATGGAGGGCATGATGAGCAAAAAATGTGTTTTTTGTGGCAAAAAACCGCAGACAGGCAACCTTGTGAGCCATTCCAACATCAAGACAAAGCGTCGCTTTAATCCAAATTTGCAGCGTGTGCGCCACCAGTTTTCCGACGGCAGCGTGCGCACCATCATGGCCTGCACGCGATGCCTGCGGTCTGGCGCTGTTGTCAAACCCCGTTGTGGCCGGAGGGGAAGCGCTTCTTGACGGCAAGCCCCGGCGGCGGTAGCCGGGGCTTTTTTGTCCGGCCGCCGCGGGGCGGCGCTCCCGGCATACACGCGGGCAAAGACGCGCGAGGAGGCCCCCAATGGGCCTCCTCGCGGGCATTTCAGGGCAAAGAGGCGTAGCCCTGAAATATTTGCGGAATCAGGCTAATCCGCCTGCATCCGGATGAATGTCGGGATTTCAAATTCCTCTTCGGTGAAAAGCCACTCTTCATGGCCCGGGTTGTGCCGTCCTCCCCCGTTTGCGCCGGAAGCGTCTTTTTTGATCGGATAGGGGCTGCGCCCGTTTGACTCCCCAATCCATGGCGCTTGTTCCTGCCCGGAGCGGTGGCCGCCCCGCAGCCCCCCCCTTCTCCCGTTTTGCTCAGCGCGCGAATAATCATCCGCGTCTTGCGGAGGAAAGGCGCGGGGCTGGGCTTTTGCCGCGGAAGTTTGTGAGGAGGAAAACTGCGTCACTGTTGCCTGCCCCTGCTTCACGGGCGTGGTGGGTTCAATGCCGGTGGCTATGACGGTGACGCGGATGTCGTCCCCCACGTTTTCATCATACAGGACGCCAAAAGTGATTCTGGCGTCCGGAGGCATGGCCTCGGCAATGATGTTGCCGATCTCTTCGATTTCTTCACCGGTGATGTCCATGGATGCGGTAATATTGTAAAGAACGGCCTTGGCGCTCTCCAGGGACACGTCTTCCAGCAGGGGGCTCATAATGGCGCGCTGCGTCGCCTCGCGGGCGCGGTTCTCGCCTGATGCGATGCCGGTACCCATGAGGGCCAGACCGGACTCGGCCATGGTAGTGCGCACGTCTGCGAAGTCCAGATTTATGAGGCCGTCGCCAAGGATGACGTCGGAAATGCCTTTTACGGCATAGAAAAGAACATCGTTGGCTTTTTGCAGCAAATCCCTGAAAGGCGTTTTTTTGGGCGCGAAAGCCACCAGGCGGTCATTGGGCACGGTGATCAGGCAGTCCACATGCTGCTTGAGGTTTTCCAGGCCTTCCTCCGCCGCTCTCATGCGTTTGGAACCTTCGAAAGTAAAAGGTTTGGTGACGACCCCCACAGTCAGCGAGCCGAGTTCCTTTGCTATCTGCGCAATCACCGGCGCGGCGCCGGTGCCCGTGCCGCCGCCCATGCCGGCGGTCACAAAGACCATATCCGCGTCGGCGAGGGCATCGCGGATGGCCGACTTGCTTTCAATGGCGGCATCCTGACCTACGGCGGGGATGGCGCCTGCGCCGAGACCATTGGTCAGTTTTTCCCCAAGCTGGATTTTGATGGGGGCGTCCATCTTCTTGAGATGCTGCAAATCGGTATTGGCGCAGGCGAACTGAACGCCCCGCAAGCCGGCCGAGATCATTTTCTGCACGGCATTGCCGCCGCCTCCCCCAACGCCGATTACCTTGATTTTAGCGGTAAGCGCCGATGAAATGTCAATGTCATTTACAATAGACTGAGCCATAATGCCTCTCCTTTTGCTTGCCTTCCAGCTTTGCCCGCCCGGCATCCGCCGTAACCGTCCCCCGGTACAACCTCAAATTCATATGGCAGGGTTGAGGGCATCCCAGACCCAAAGGGCGTTCTTTGGGATTATGAGACATCCTTGAACCACTTTTTCATGCGCGCCAGCACGGCGTTAAACACGCCTGTTTCAGAACCCCGGGCAGCGAATTTTTTCTGTCCGCCGGCCTCACGCTCGGCGCCGTAGCGCAACAAACCAACGGCCGTCGAATATTTCGGGCTGTTTACAACATCCTTCAGTCCGCCCACATCGCGCGGATAACCTATCCGGGTAGGCAGATTGAAAATCTGTTCGCCCAGTTCCTGGCAGCCGCAAATCAGCGAAGCGCCGCCCGTCAGCACAACCCCCGCTCCTATCAGATCCTTGTAGCCGGATTTTGTGAGCGTCTGGTCCACAAGGTACAGAATTTCTTCCATGCGCGGCTCGCAGATTTCGGCCAACACCTGGCGCGAGAGACGTCTGGGCTCCCGTCCGCCCACGCTGGGGACTTCGATAAATTCGTTGGAACGGACCATATCCGCCAGGGCGCAGCCGTATTTAATTTTGATGCGTTCGGCCGAGCCTACGGGGGTACGCAGGCCGAAAGCGATATCATTGGAGAGATTTTGACCGCCGATGGCCAGAACGGCGGTATGCTTGATGGCGTCATTGGCAAAGATGGCGATGTCTGTGGTGCCGCCCCCCAAATCCACAAGGGCGACGCCGATTTCGCGTTCCTCTTCAGTCAGCACGGCCTTGGCCGAAGCCAGAGACTCCAGGGCGATATCAGCAACCTCAAGGCCGCTGCGTCGACAGGAACGTATGATGTTCTGCGCGGATGAAACGGCTCCGGTGACAATGTGCACTTTCACCTCAAGACGCACGCCGGCCATTCCCAAAGGGTCGGCGATGCCCCGTTGGGCGTCTACGATATATTCCTGGGGGAGAATGTGGATGACCTCACGGTCAGCCGGTATGGCAACCGCTCTTGCCGCGTCTATGGCCCGCTCGACGTCATGCCTGGCGACTTCCCCTCCCTTGACGGCGATGACGCCATGGCTGTTGATGCCCATGATGTGGCTGCCGGCTATTCCCACGTAAACGGCATTGATTTCACAGCCGGCCATAAGTTCGGCGTTTTCCACAGCTTTCCGGATGGATTGCACGGTTTGTTCTATGTTCACCACCACGCCCTTGCGCAGCCCCGTGGAGTCGTTTTCGCCAACGCCCACGATATCCACGAAGCCGGACTCCTGCAGTTCGCCCACGACAGCGCATATTTTTGTGGTGCCGATATCAAGTCCCACTATCAGATCGGACTTATTACTCATAGATTCCCCTCACAAACCGCGCCTTCCTCATACATTGCAGCCGCAACAGCAACTGTCCTCCAAAAATGGAAAACATCACATAAGGCGGCGGATGCAGGCAACATTTCAGCTCTGCTGCGTTTTATTGAACAGAACCCAGACATTGCCGCCCGCCGCGCGTACCTGCCGCACGTTCTGCAGTTCGCGTCTTCGCGCAAGATCACCCAGCGCCACGCCCATTCTGGCGAGATTGCCGCTCCAGTCGTCTGTGGCGATGGAAAGGCGCATCTCCCGGTCTTCCAGATAAATTTCGACGATACCGGCGGCGGAGACGGTCACTTGGGCTATCACGCCGGATTCTATCGGCAGTACGCCCTGTTGCATGTCTTTCAGCATGCGGGCGAGATAGGGAACAATTTCCTCCGCTCCCGGCTCTATGAGCAGCGTGGGCAAAGAAAGAAAATTCGCGCTCTCCACAGGCGCGATGGCATCGCCGCGCTCATTGGCGTAGTATAACACGCCGTCCTTGTGCACCCAGAAGGAGGGCATGCGCTCTTTCAATCTTATGACAAACCTGTCCGGCAGCAGACGCTTTATGGAAACTTCCTCCACCCAGGGGGTACGGCGCAGTTCCTTCTCCGCATCGGCAATATTTACGGAAAGTGAGTTTTCCCCTTCCCTGATGCCGCTGTACTGCAATATCACATCCTTGCCGAGACGCACATTGCCCACAACATCCACATGCTTTGTCTGAAAAAAAGCGCTGGTTACAGCCGTATTGTACAGCCGGACGGAGGCAAGACACAAGAAAGCAGACAGCCCGGCGGCACATACGAGCAGCAGCACGACAACACCGATTCTTTTTATTCCGCAAATTTTTTTTATTTTTTCAGCGAAGTTGATTCGCCCGAATACGCCGCTTTTTTTTTTGTCGTGCTCCCCGGAAGAGGCTTTCACATACTTATTGCGCTGCCTACGGCAGTTTTTTCTCATGAGCGGCATGGAACTATCCTGACTTCGGGCGTCAATTCTATGCCGAAACGCCGCAGAACTGCTGTCCGGGCCTCGTCAATCATGTCCAGAGCGGCACTGGCGCTGCCGCTGCCTTCATTAATCAAAAAATTGGCATGAACTGGAGAAAAAGACATGCCCCCGCGGCTCCTGCCCTTAAATCCGGCTTCTTCCAGCAGGCGGCCAGCCGGAGTCTGCGGATCCGGATTTTTAAAAATGCAGCCTGCGCTCCAGGCGCTCAGAGGTTGTTTAGACTTTTTCTCAAAAAAGTTGTGAAACATGCGTTTACCAATGACATTCCTTTCGGACTTGGTCAAGACAAATGTTGCTTCCAGGATGATAAAATTATTTTTTTCTCCGGGGATGGAAAAACTCCGGTAGCCGAATCTGGCGTCAGCAACGGATACGGTTTTTATATGGTTATCGCTGATTATTTGAATATGATGAATATATGTTGCCGTCTCCGTGCCGTAGGAACCGGCGTTCATGGCAATGCAGCCGCCTACGCTGCCGGGTATGCCGACAAGCCCCTCCAGGCCTGAAAAACCGTTTTTGAGGCAGAAACGCAGAAGTCTGGCCAGCGGCGTTCCGGCGCCAACGCGCACAAAAACTTTGTCGTTTTTTTCGGCCGTCATTTCAGGCCCCTGGGTGTAGCGCGGGCGAACAAGCACCAGAGGCAGCTGTCCGTCCTGAGCCAGAATATTGCTTCCCGCGCCCATGATAAGGGGGCTGCCTCCAAGACACCGCAGGCGTTCCGGCAGAATGTCCAGATCATGGGGCGTTTCAAGAATGAGTTCGGCAATGGCGCATCCTCCGAGGCGCAACGTCGTGCGCTCGGACAGGGCCGGTTCCGGTATCTCACGCATCGGGGATCTCCAGAAACTTGGGGCCGAGTCTCGTGATAGTGCCCGCGCCCAGCGTCAACAATACGTCCCCAGCCCTGAGTTGCGCCGGGAGATTGTGCGCCAGAGTCTCCAGCGTCTGAAAGAGAATCACGGGCGTTGTCGAAACCTGCCGGATTCCCTGGGCAAGGCTTTGCCCTGAAACGCCCGGAACCGGCTTTTCTCCGGCCGGATATATTTCCGTCAGCAGAAGCAGATCCACAGAATCGAAAGCTCTGCAAAATTCTCCGAAAAGCGCCTGCGTACGCGTAAAACGGTGCGGCTGAAAGGCTACCACAAGGCGGCGTCCGGGAAATACCTGACGCGCCGCGACAAGTGTTGCCGCGATTTCGGCGGGATGATGTCCATAATCGTCCACTACCGTAACGCCGTTTCTTTCTCCCTTGAATTCAAATCGCCGGGCCACGCCGGCAAAAGCCTTCAGGCCGAGAATGCAGTCCTGAAAAGGGATGCCCGCCTCCAGGGCGGCGCCGATAGCTCCCAGGGCGTTGAGGATATTATGGTGTCCCGGTTGGGGCAGGTTGACTTCTCCCAATTGCTCGCCGTCAAGCCACACTTCGAAAAGGTTCTGCAAGTTGCAGGAGATGGGTACGGCGCGCAGGCGGTTTCCGTCGCCAAAGCCATACGTTATGAAGGGGCGCTTGACGCCGGGCAAAAGGGCGCGGATGCCCGGGTCGTCGCCGCAGACCACGTTGACGCCGTAAAAGGGTACCTTGTTCATAAATTGCGCGAAGGCCGCATCAATGGCTTCCCGGCTCTTATAGTAATCCAGGTGGTCGGAGTCCACGTTGGTGACAATATTGATGATGGGCAGCAGACAAAGGAAGGAGCCGTCTGATTCGTCGGCTTCGGCAATAAGGTATTCGCCGCGCCCCAGGCGGGCGTTGGCGCCGTAAACGTTAAGGCGTCCCCCTATGATTACGGTGGGGTCAAGGCCGGCTGTGTCGAAAATACATGCCGCCAGTGAGGTCGTGGTGGTTTTGCCGTGCGTTCCGGCTATGGCGATGCCCTGGCGCAGGCGCATGAGTTCGGCCAGCATTTCCGCGCGGGGGATGATGGCTATGTTCCGCCGGCGGGCCTCTTCCACTTCGGGATTGTCCGCTGCAACGGCCGTGGATTTCACAAGCACCTGCACGTTGCCCACATTCCCGGCGGCATGCCCTATGGCCACTGTAGCGCCAAGCAGGCGCAAATGCTTGACCATGGCCGAATCAGTCAGATCGGAGCCGGAAATTTCATATCCGAGATTCAACAGAATTTCGGCAATACCGCTCATCCCCGCTCCGCCTATGCCAACCATGTGAATACGCCGGATTCTATTTTTCATGATGGTATCTTGGGTTTGTTGAGAAAAAATTGAGACAAATTTTCAGCCGGCGCACGCTTCTTCCAGAACAGTGACCACCCGCGCCGCCGCATCCGGACGGGCTGTCCCCAATGCCGCAAGAGACATCAGCCCGCGCCGTTCTTCATCCTCAAACAGCTCAAGCAGCAATTTTCCCGCGTTGTCCGGGCGCAGTTCGGATTCGGGAAGCAGCGCGGCCGCGCCCGCCTTTTCCAGAATGCGGGCGTTATGCGTCTGATGGTCATGCGCGGCATGCGGAAACGGCACCAGGACAGCGGGCAGCCCCGCCGCGCAGAGTTCCGCCGCGGTGCTTGCGCCGGCCCTGCACAGGGCCAGATCCGCCCAGCGATATGCTTCCGCCATGTCATCAATGAACGCCTTCACGCACTCGGGGGCATAGCCCGCCGACGCGTAGGCCTGCCGGGTGACATGTTCATCGTGTTTTCCGCTTTGGTGACGTATTTCCACGCCCGCGGCAGCCAGAGCGGGCAGAATTTCCGGCAGAAGGGCGTTCAGCGCTCCGGCGCCCTGCGAACCGCCCAAAACAAGCAGACGCCGCGTCGGGCGCCGGCGGGCCTCACGGCCGGCGGCGCAGACATCCGCGCGGACAGGATTGCCGGTCAGAATGCATTTTGTTTGCGCAAAGCCCGCCGTGCCGGGCCAGGAAAGGCAGACGCGCCGCGTAAATCTGCTCATGAGGCGATTGCTCGTGCCGGCTATGGCATTCTGTTCATGGAGGACAGAGGGCAGGCCGAGCAAGGCGGCCGCCAGCATAGGAGCAAAAGAGGCATATCCGCCAAAGCCCAGTACGGCTTGCGGCTTGCAGCGCCGGACTATCCCTGCGGCTTTGACAACCGCCGCGGCCATCATGCCGCCGGCCGCAACGGCGCGCAGGCCGCGTCCCAAAAAACCGCGCACCGATAATCCTTCGAAAGGAATTCCTTCTTTTTGTGTGAGCTCCTTTTCCGGTCCGTAAAGAGAACCCACAAATTTCAGACGCAGATCGGGATATTGCCGCCGCATCTCTTCAGCCACGGCGAGAGCGGGAAAAATATGCCCGCCTGTGCCGCCGGTTGTCAGGATAACGCTTTTCACCGCGAGCTTGTCCTCGAATAATTCATGAGCAGCCCGATACAAATCATGGTGGCGACGAGACTGCTGCCCCCGTAGCTTATGAGCGGCATGGGCACGCCCTTGGGCGGCGCCATGCCCATCACCACGGAAAGATTCACCGCCGCGCCTATGCCCGGAATGGCCGTCAGCCCGAAAGCCGTAAGGCGGTCGCGCAGGTTTGTCTGGCTCATGACGATGCGGTAGCAGCGCCAGAAAAGGAGGGCGAACAACGCCATGACAAGACTCAGGCCCACAAAACCCATTTCTTCAGCCAGCACGGACATAATGAAATCGGTATGGGTTTCCGGAAGAAAAAACATTTTTTGTTTGCTCGCTCCGACACCCTGGCCGAAAAAGCTGCCCGAGCCGATGGCAAGCAGGGACTGCGCCAGCTGGTACCCTGTATTCTGAAAGTCCTGAAATGGGTCCAGAAAGGCCAGGAGACGGCGTACGCGGTATGGAGAAGCTATGGCCAGGGCCATGGCGCCGGCGCAGGCCAGGATAATGGAAAAGAAAATATAAATAAAACGCGTACCTCCGGCAATGCACATGAAAAACAGAAGTCCGGCCAGGATGACGGCGCTGCCGAAATCCGGCTGCAGCAGGAGCAGGGCGCAGAAAAGGCCCGTCACGGCAAAAGGCGGGATGACGCCGCGGCTGAACGTTTTTATCAGATCCTGCTTCGCGCTCATAAAGTAGGCGAGGTACAGCACCAGGGCGATTTTGACAAATTCCATGGGTTGCAGGGATACAGGGCCTAGGGGAATCCAGCGTTTCGCGCCGTTGATGGCCGGAACAAGCGGCGAAAGGGTGACAAGCATTAAAAGAAGCGTCGCGAAAACGGCGGGGTATTGCAATTTGTACAGCCATTCTCTGGGGATAAGCGCAGCCGCCCACAGGGTTATTCCGCCGGCCGCGGCAAAAGCCAACTGGCGTTTGAAAAAGTAATATTTGTCGCCGGCGTGCTCTTCCGCCCTGATCCCGCTTGCCGAGAGCACCATGACAAGCCCGATGCCCAGAATGACCAGCGTGATGGTGAAGAGCCACCAGTCAAATCGTCCTGTCCCTTTGGCGGGGGTTTTGCCCAAGGAGTTCGCGCCGTTGCCGGAGGACGGTCTTGCAAGGGAAAAATTTTTCATGGCAGCGCTTCCACGATATGTTTGAAATCATCACCCCGGGCCATGTAGTTGGCGTAAAGGTCGAAACTTGAGGTGGCGGGCGCAAGCAGAACCGCATCCCCCTTTTGGGCGTGGGCGCTGAGCAGCCGCACCGCCGGTTCCAGCCTCTCATGCCAGGTGACGGGGACGGCCCCCTGCCAGGCCTCCTCAAATTTTTCCCGGCTCGCGCCAAACAATGCCACCTCGGCAACGCGCTCTTTGACCAGATCGCGCAAGTCCGCCAAATTTCCACCCTTGAACTTCCCGCCGCACAGAAGCCTCACCGGTTGCTCCACAGCTTGCAATGCAACCTTCAGGGCGGCGACGGTAGTACATTTTGAGTCATTTATGTACGTGACATTCCTGTGCGTTCGTACAATCTCCAGGCGATGCGGCAATGGGTTGAAGCTGGCCACAGCCGCTCTGGCCCTGTCTTCCCGTACGCCGAAAAAACGGCAGGCCTGCCAGGCGGCTTCCATATTCAGCTTGTTGTGCGTGCCCAGGAGACGGTACTTCGTAAATCGTCCCCTGTTTTCAATATATACCTGACGAGCCTGCAGGCGAAAGACCCGGGTCAGCGGTTTGAGATCCGCCCCCAGAACGGCCAGGTCCCCTTCCTCCTGACAGCGGAAAAGGCGGAATTTGGCCTCGGCGTATTCGCGCATATCTTTGTGATAATCCAGATGATTGGAGGAAATATTCAGGAGTACGCCCACCCGGGGGCAAAAGGTGGAGCAGGTTTGCAGCTGGAAACTGGATATTTCCAGAACCAGCACATCCGCCTTGCGTCCGCTGAGGATGTATTCCGAAAGCGGAGTGCCGATATTGCCTCCCAAAAACACCGTATAGCCCTGCGTCTGAAGCATGGCCGCGGCCAGGGAGGCGGTAGTGGTTTTCCCGCTGGTGCCGGTAACGGCCAGGACGGGCTCCCCGTCAAGAAACCGCCAGGCCAGTTCCATTTCCGCCAGGATTTCCGGCCCCTTTATCCTCTTATTCGCTGTGGTGAGCCGTTCAAGCCTGGAGGCGGGAATACCGGGGCTGGGCACAACGATGGCCGAGTTTTCGAAATGCTCCGGGCTGTGTTCCCCCACAATGAGTTCCACCCCCAGGCCGCCGAGCTGTGCTTTGACGTCAGCGGAGACCGCGTCGGCGTCACGCTCCAGAAGCCGCACGCGCGCCCCCCTGTCGGCGAGGAGACGCGCCGCGGCAAGGCCGGAGCGCCCGGCTCCCACCACCACCGCAAGTTCGCCTGGACACGGACGCCTTCCGCGAATATTTTCCAGTGCCATCCTCTCTCTCCAAAGCCCTTTTTCAATTTTTCGCAGCGGGATCAGCGCAATTTCAGCACGGAAAGCGCGACCAGCCCCAGCAGAATGGAGGTAATCCAGAAACGTATGATGATTTTTGATTCAGGGACGCCCTTCAGTTCAAAATGATGGTGCAGCGGCGCCATGCGGAAAATGCGTTTGCCGCCTGTCCAGCGAAAGTAGCCTACCTGAAGAATAACCGAGAGCGTTTCCACGACGAAAAGCCCGCCCACAACCGCCAGCACGAGTTCCTGTTTGCAGAGCAGGGCAAGATAGCCCAGTGTGCCTCCAATGCTCAGCGAACCCACATCGCCCATAAAAACCTGAGCCGGATAGGCGTTAAACCACAGAAAGCCCAGACCGGCGCCGACAAGCGCCGAACAGAATACCGTCACTTCGCCGACGCCGGGGATGTACGGCACCAGCAGATATGTGGAAAAACGCGCATTCCCCGTCACATACAGAAAGATGGAAAAGACGATGAGAGCCACAATGGAAGGTCCGATGGCAAGGCCGTCCAGGCCGTCCGTCAGGTTGACCGCATTGGAGGCGGCCACCATGACGAAAGCGCCGAAGGGGAGGTAGAGCAGGCCGATGTCCGGGTTAATGTCTTTGAAAAAAGGAACGGTCAGGCGGCTGCTGTAATCAGGATTTGCATAAAGCAGGCACATGGCGGCAAGGGCGACGAGAATCTGGCCGGACATTTTTGCCCCGCCGGAAATGCCTCTGTTCTTGTGGCGGCGCAGTTTGAGAAAATCGTCACAGAAGCCCACCAGGCCAAAAGAGATGAAAACCAGGGATACCTGCCAGATATAGCGGTTTGTCAGATCCGCCCAGAGCAGCAGGCTGAAACCAAGCGAGGTCATAATGAGCAGACCGCCCATGGTGGGCGTGCCTGCCTTGGGGGCATGATTTTTTACGTCTTCATGAATGAATTGCCCGCATTTGACATGGTGCAGCCATGCGATAAAACGCGGGCCGATGAGAATGGAGACAACGAGCGCTGTTATCAGGGCCGCGAGGGAGCGGAACGTGATGTATCTGAAAACGTTGAACAGCGTCCAGTCAGAGGCGAGCGGCGCAAGCATGTTATAGAACATTCTCGTCTTCTCCGGGCGTTTTGCCTGTCTCTTCCTGTCCGGCGCAACAGCGGGCGCGAAAATCCGCGCATTCTTTTTCCAGCCTGTTGCCGCGCGAACCTTTGAACAGGATTACCCCTCCCTTCCCGTCCAGGTTTTTGTCCCGCAGCAGGTCTTGTACGGTCGCGATAAAATGTCCGCTCTCCCGAATGACGGCAAATGCTCCTTTATATCCGCCTCTTCTCAGGCCGGCGCGAATATCCGGGGCGTGTCCGCCTTTCCACAGCACGCCGGCGGGGGCAAGTTCCGCCAAATGAAGGCCGAGCTTTTCATGTTCGCCTGCCGCCGTTGCGCCAAGTTCCAGCATTTCGCCCAGCACTGGCACAAAAGCGCGTCCTTCCGCCAGTTCCGAGGCGGCGTCCAGCATGCGCCGCATCGACAGGGGATTCGCGTTGTACGTGTCGTCAATGACATCCCATCTGCCGCAGCGTTTACGGGAAAAACGCTGCGCGGGCATTGCGGCGCGCTTGAAGCCGGCGGCGATTTCACTGCCGGAAAGCCCCATAAGATGGGCCGCCGCTGCCGCGGCTATGCAGTTTTCCGCGCCGTATTCCCCGCAAAATGGAGCGGCAATGCTTGTCCATTCCCCGTCAAGGCAAAGGCGGTAACGGCCGGACACGGCGTCCGGGGCATCATCCTGCATTTCAGGGCCTTCATAGGCGGCGTGATATTTCATTGAAGCGTCTTTGATGCTGAAAAAATGCAGCGTCGCCCCTGTTGCCGCGGCTTCGCGCACAAGATCGGGGTAGTCGGCGCTTACGAGCCCGCAGCCGTCCGGAGCCAGATAGCGGAGCAGCGCGGCCTTGTGGGCTGCAACGCCCTTTGCGCCCAGTCTTTGTGTGTGGCCCACGCCCACGTTGAGAATCAGGCCCATGTCCGGGCGCAGTATTCCGCCCAGCTCTTCCATGTCGCCTTCACGGCTGATTCCGGCCTCCATCACCCAGAAGTCCTCATCTCCGTCCGCCGCCAGCATGGCGCGGGGCATGCCTATCTGATTATTGAAGTTAAGGTTGTTGCGCGCAGTTTTGCCGCGTACCGCCAGGATTTGCGCCAGGAGTTCCTTCAGTGTCGTCTTGCCGGCTGTTCCCGTGACGCCTGCGATCTTTGCCCGTGCGGAGCGACGCCAGTACGCGGCTATCCGGCCGAGAGCCCTGACCGTGTCCTGCACGGGCAAAACCGGCACATTCGCCCGGGGCAGCGCCCGCGAAGCCAGAACGGCCGAGGCGCCCGCTTCTTCAGCCTGGCGGACGAAGTCATGCCCGTCCGCATGTTCCCCCCGGATGCAGACAAACAGGGATCCGGGCGTTGCCTCGCGGCTGTCCGTCGCCACAGATGTCAAAAGTCTGTCCCCGCCGCATGGAACAAGGCCGAGGCAGGCGGCAATCTCATGGTATCTCAGCCGCATCGGAGCAGCTCCCGCACAACTTCCCGGTCGCTGTAATGGTGCTTTACACCCTGAATGATCTGATACTCTTCATGGCCTTTGCCGGCGATCAGCAGGGCATCGTCTTTCGTCAACAATTCCAGGGCAAGGGCGGTGGCCTTGCGGCGGTCCTGTTCCACGTATATCTCAGGCGCCTTTGCCAAACCGGGCAGTACGTCGTCAATAATGGCGCGCGGATTTTCAAAACGCGGGTTGTCGGATGTCAGGATGGCCACATCGGAGTAACGGGCCACAGCCTCGCCCATCAGCGGGCGTTTTGTTCTGTCGCGATTCCCGCCGCAGCCGAACACAGTGATAATCCGGACAAATCCGGCGTCGCGCAGGGCCTTGAGCACATTCACAAGGGCGTCGGGAGTGTGGGCATAATCCACAAAGACGTTCAGCTCCGCGGAGTTGTCTATCCGCTCCAGCCGTCCGTTCACGCCGGTGAACTCCTCCAAAACTGAAAAATTTTTTGGAGGAAGCCCCAGCTTGAGCCCAAGCGCCTGAACCGCCAAAAGATTGGAGGCGTTAAAGCGGCCCACCAGGGGAGAAACAAGTTCCCATGCGGCATCGTTATACCGCATCCGCAAACGGAGCCCCTGTGGCCCGGAAGTCATTATTTTTCCCTTCAGGCACGGCTCA
>JAISOT010000030.1 GCA_031275465.1 Desulfovibrio sp. | reverse complement strand
TTGCGATTGAGCTTCCTGTTGGAAATTTCCCGCCCCGCGCTGTCAGCGGTGAAGACCTGAAATATATTCTTGGCAATGTCCAATCCGATAAAGTAAGCTTCCCTCATGGCCCGTCTCCTCATTGGGCGCTCCCGTGCGGGATGACGCCGGTTTTGGTGAGTTCATGGAAACACCGCCGGTTTTACCGGCTATAAGGAGGCGGGTCTATCTCATCATTCGTGATCAAAAGGCGTTCTCCCCCAAACGGCCGATCGGCGGCGGGTCGCAGGCCAGCAGCCGCGTCTTCAGGCTGTTGGCGGAAGACGGCCGGACAGATTCGGGAACAGCCGCCTCAGGCGCGGCAAGGCATATATCCACGGGACGGTATGGCGCGATACGGATTTTTCAAGAATACTCTGCTCCTGCTTGCAACGCGGTGGGATAAAGCGCAAAAAATTCCGCCAACAGGTACAGGGATCCCGTGAGCAACACAGGACTGGCGGAATTGACTCCGGAAATGCCGCGCAAGGCGGACAGCGCCGCGGAAATATTTTCAACGGGTCTGGCCGTCCGCGGCGCTGTGCCGTTCCATGCGCAGGCCGTCTCCACAGCCGAGACGGCCCGGAAATTCCGCAAGTCAGGAATGTACGCCGGCGCATCGCCAGCAAAACGCTTCAGCAACATGGCTGACGAACGCCAATCCTTGTCCGCGAGGCAGGCAAAAACAACGCAGGCCGGGCGGATGCCGGCATCGCGAAGCGCCTCAACCAGCGTTTTCATGCCGTGAGGATTGTGGGCTCCGTCCAGAAGCAAATCGGGATATTCGCGGCCGCCCGCAAGACGCTGCATGCGGCCCGGCAAAAAGGCGCGCCGTAATCCCTGCCTCTGCGCAATCATATCGTCTGCTTCACGTCCGAGCATTGGAGCAAGAAAGCACCAGACGGCAAGAGCCAGTCCCGCGTTGCGGAGCTGATGCGGGCCGGCGAGGTTCGGCCGCAAAGAAGAATCCTTTGGTATGGCCTGAGCCTGATACAACCGGGAGCCGCGCCTTCGCGCGGCCTCTGCCAGACATTCCGCGGCCGGCGGGTATTGCGCGGCCGTGACGACCACCGCGCTGTCGCGTATGGCGTCGGCTTTGTCTGCGGCTATCCGCAAAAGCGATTCTCCCAGAATGCCCTTATGATCCATGGCAATGGGCGTAAAACAGAGCAGATCGGCTTTCATGGCGGTTGTCGCGTCGTGGCGGCCGCCAAGGCCGGCCTCGAATATTGCCACATCGGCATTGTTTTGCCGGAAAAGCCATGCCGCCATGGCAGTCAGCCACTCAAAATAGGTCAGATTCCGCAGGCATCCGCCGAGCGCGTTGGCGGCCTGTAGCCATTGTTCTTCCGGCAGCGGGCGGCCGTCAATACAAATGCGCTCCAGCGACGAAACAAAATGCGGCGACGTATACAGGCCGGTGCGGCAGCCGTGGGCCGCGCACAGCGAAGCCAGCAACGAAGCGGTGGAGCCTTTGCCGTTGGTGCCGAGAACCTGGACCGCGACGAATGGCGGCCGCTCCAGCCCATGAGCGGCCAAAACCCGCCGCATGCGTCCCAAGCCCAGATCCATGTGGAAAAGACCGAGAGCTTCGAGATGACTCAGCAGTTCGCGAAAAGTGTTGAACGTGAAACCAGCGCCGTCCGTCATCCCGTCCGGACCGTCCCTGATATGTTGAAAGGCATTGCGCGGTCTTTGCGCGGGTTGATCGTCGTATCACGGTGAAGTTTAATCAATTTCACTGCGTCGGTCATCGGAAAACTGCAATATGTTTCTTGACCCTGCGGCGCTCCCCGGCTAAACAGACATAACGGGGTGCGCACCACAATCCCCTTGCGGGCGCCCATAGCTCAGACGGACAGAGCAGGAGCCTTCTAAGCTCTTGGCCGGGGGTTCGATTCCCTCTGGGCGCGCCAGATGTAAATCCGCATGAGTCCGTAAGGTTCCGCAAAGCCTTACGGACTCTTCATTTAATGAGTAACATATGAGTAACTTTGCCGCAAGGTGGGGTAAAGTTACTCATATTTACAGGTAATATGCCGTTATTCATAGTGAAATACAATTTTCTCGGCAGGAGAAAAGTTCCCCATGTTGACTGATAAAGCCATACATGCCGCCAAAACAAAGGAAAAATTGTACCGCATCATCGACGGAAGGGTTCCCAACCTGTGCCTTGAAGTTCCGCCCATCGGGGCCAAACGTTGGCGGTTGCGATATGCCATCGACGGGAAATGGAAAATGGTCATCCTGGGCGTTTATCCAGCCGTATCTCTGGACGAGGCCAGAAAAAAGGCGAATGACATCCAAAAAAATCCGTGCCTATAAGTATGAAAACGGAATCTGGGTTCGTAAACAATGCGAATATCCTGATGTTATTGACAATTATGATTATATAGGTAATTTGTCTATTCCGGAGAAAAGTATTTTAAAAAAATACCGTATACGTTGCATGGCCTTGGTGGAAAAGACACGGTGTTTAAGCATCTTGAGAATGATGAATTGTTAAATAAATATGTTATAGATTATATTTCCACTAATTCCGTAGAAGATACACAATCGTGTATTGATTTCATTGATAAATATCATAATGTTATTATTAAAATAACATTTGGGACTCAAGGAATTGATATTGTGCATGTAAAAAAATGTACGCATGAATATAATATAACTGATGACACTTCAGAATATACTGTTTCACACAATGATTTAATCGAAATGATTAATAAAATATTTTGTAACAAGAGATATATAGTACAACAATATATACATTCAAAGACTTCCACCGGAATGCCTTTTGACATTCGACTTCATGTATGCCGTGGGAGAAACGCGCGATGGAGAATAGCAAGGATATATGTACGGATTGGAGTGAATAAAAAAGTTACAAGCAATATCGCATATGGCGGGGGGATATGTGATACTCTTTCGTTTTTGAAAGCACATTTTAAATCAGTAGATATATCAAATTCTATATATAATCGCCTGATTGAGCTTGGGAATATTTTACCTGATCGCTTGCAAAGCAACTATGCATCAAATATAATGTTTTCGGCATTCGGCATTGATGTTGGGCTTGACACTGAAGGAAAAATCTATATTTTTGAGGTAAACACTGGCCCTGGTTCAAAATTCCTATTCATCGAACATGCACGCTACCTCGCAGAATTTGCTGTTTATTTAGCGCATAAAAAAGGTGCCTCCGGTTCCCTCTAATGCTTAAAGGACATCTGGCATACTGTTTGCGTAATTTCCTGGAAAAAATTGTATGAAGTTTGCTCCCCCCCGGTCTTTTCGAGGTTGGCCATGTTGTCTGGCCGTTGCGGCTTTGGTCGGTTGCGGTTTGTTGTTCCATTCCTCCTTCGCAGTATCGTCGCTCGCGATAGAGAATGAAGGGACGCTGCTTGCCTGGAAAGACGGGAACTACAATATATGGCAACAGAATTTCTTTCGCGTCAAATTCATGCGCGAAGGAGATGAAGCAGTGCCCGGGGAAGACCTCAACAAAAACGGATGCCCGGATTTTGTGGAAAACGTGGCAATACAGCTTCTGGCCGCGCATCATGTTTTTTGCGATGTCGCCGGTTTTATGGCGCCGCTGAAGTCCCCCCGCTATGAAGGGGCACGTTACATTTACGTGGTCATTAGAAGCAAACGTGCCTTAAACGGGGCCAGGGGGCTCGCGTATGACGAAATCAGTCTGCAGAATGATCTCACGGGCATTTTGTCCGGAATAATGAAGGGGCGGCGCGTCAGGATTCCCGTACTCACGATTGCGTTAAGCAATGATATTGACCCGAAAAAGAACCGCACTCCCACGCACGAGTATTTTCATATGGTGCAAAACGGCATGACGCACTTTAAAAATTCCTGGTTTTATGAAGGAATGGCGGTTTGGTCGGAGGCGGCTCTCGGAGGAACGCGCTATGTCGGAACTCTGAAGCGCCAGCCTGAAAACGTATGGGAATCTTTTCGGAATGACGCCTCTTTTTTGGAAAAGATTTTTAGCTCCTCCTATCAGGCCGGAAATGATCTGTGGCGGCCGCTTGCTGGGCTGTGCCCCGCCGCTGACCCGCCCCTCCGGCCCACCGAGAAAACTATGAGTTTTGCCTACACTGACGGGACGTTGGTTGTCCAAAATTTGGGGCTTCAGGGCACGCGCACGATGCGTCGAGTTCTTGAACAGCTCGGAAACGCCGAAACTTTGCCCTTTGTCCGTCTTGCCTATGAAAAATGGACGGAAGCCAATCAACGTCGGATCGAAAACAATGTTTTTATTGTCGATGCCATCGCCGAAGCCGTCAAGGAGACCTGTCTGGAGCCCAGGGCCGACGCATATATGGTCCCGCCCGTGAGTCAAGGGAAAATGGATAAAGGAAATTAGTTCGGATGCTCGCATAGATACGGCGTCAGCCTTAAATGGCAGCGCCCTGATGGTTTACGCGCTTTCGGTCCTCATCATCTAATCGGCGTTATGCGCCTTGCGTCAGTTCAGGTTTCCAGCAAACCGTTGAGCGTTTCTTCCACGCTTTGGCGGACAACCTCGGATACATGCGCCCGCAGCTCCCGCTCATCCACGGTGATAACCGGTACTTTCTTTTCTCCCTGCTCATTGA
>JAISOT010000219.1 GCA_031275465.1 Desulfovibrio sp. | reverse complement strand
AGGGCAAAGCCCCTCAGGAAGAAAAATCAGCGTTTCCCTGATCATAGCAGGCCAGCACGCAGGACCCGGCAAAAGCGGCATCGTATGCGCCGACGAAGGGGGCCTGTTCCCGCAGCGCGTCCACCGCCGCGAGGCGTTCCAGGATGCGCGGCTCGATGATCCGCCAGGGGTATCGTCCTTCCCTGACGGCAAGAAGCTCTTCCCGGTCGCGCAGAGGAAAGACGATTTTCCCGGTCCGCAGCAATTCCTCCATCTGGCCGAGCGCGCGCAGGGCGTGGGAGAGCGCCTTGAAGTCCGGATCCCCGTTGTCCCCGGCTTCCTCCGCCCACGTGCCGTAAGGCCGCATGTCCAGCTCCAGCCGGCGGATCAGTTCCTTCAGGCGGAGCGCCCCCGGATGCAACTTGCCGCAGAGCCGCAGGGCGCGTTCGCCCCGCGCCGTCACCAGGGAACAAAAACGGTTGTCCGCGCAGGACGCGGCAAGAGCGTCCAGATGATCGCCCAGGCGTTCCCCGGGCCGCGGTTCCGGGCAATGCGCCCGCAACCAGGATCGCACCGCTTTCAGGGCGCCGAGGCGGGAGCCCTTGATCCCGTATTTTTTCGCCTGGCCCAGGCTGTATTCGGCATAGGCCCGTCCCTTCGTATCCAGGAGCCGCAAGGGATTGCCGAAGACCGCGTCCAGCGCCGGATGCCGGTAAAGGGTACAGGCCGCGTGCGAAGGCGAGAAGAGCAGGTCCAGGGCGCCGATGTCGCCGCAAGGAAGAAGCCGCAGCAGCCAGTGCTGCACGGACCAGAGATCCATGTCCATATCCCCGGCCAGATTCCGGCGCGCCCTGTCGCCGGTGGAGAAATGCAGGCTTTTGGGGGCGCTGTTCAGGATCAGGGATTCCGGGGAAGGCCGGAAAATTCCCCGCACATCCAGGTCGGAACTCTCCCGCCTTGCCGTGCCGTACAGGGTGGAGCCGAACAGGGTCAGGAAAAGCAGCGAGGCGCCGTGGCCGCGGCAGAGCGTTTGCGCGCGCTCAACAAGGGAAGGGGAATGCGGGAGCATACAGCCGCGCTCGGGAGAAAAAAATTCGAGAGGGCGCCCCTGCCGCCGGCGGCAGGAGCGCAACAGGGCCCAGAAAGGATGCCGCGCAACGCGGCTCCCCACCATCCCACAGTTTTTGCCGATTCCGCAAGGGTGTTTTCACCCGCGAATTCACAGTGTACCCTCAGGAAAAACGCATGGAGGATCAGCCGATGTATTTTTCAACGACGTACCCTTCTCCTCTGGGTTTGCTCACTCTGGCGTCTGACGGCGACAATCTCGCCGGTTTGTGGCTGGAGGGGCAAAAATATCATGGGGACAGCCTGAGCGGGGACAGGAGAGAAAACGGCGACCTGCCGGTTTTCCGCGCTGCGAGGAACTGGCTGGACAGATATTTTGCCGGTGAAAAGCCTGCTGTTTCTGAATTGCCGCTGGCCCCCAGGGGGAGCGCCTTTCGGCAAAAGGTCTGGAGCCTTTTATGCGCTGTTCCCTACGGCGAAGTCATTACCTACGGCGATATCGCAAAGGCAATGGCCGCGCGCATGAACAAGGAAAGGATGTCCGCCCGGGCGGTAGGCGGGGCGGTCGGCCACAATCCCATCTCCATTATTATCCCCTGCCACCGGGTTGTGGGCTCTGACGGCAGCCTGACGGGCTATGCCGGGGGCATCGCCCTCAAGGCGAAACTGCTTGCCCTGGAGGGCGTCGATCTGTCCTCACTGTTTATTCCCTTGACAGGTTGAATTTATTGTTTCATAATATACTTATTGAATATTGCATAAGGAGAATTTGCCATGTCGCTGAAATATGGCCTGCTGGGCCTGCTGAATTACGGCAGCATGACTGGGTATGAACTGGGCAAGGCGTTCAACGCCTCTCTCGGCTTCTTCTGGCAAGGCCAGACGAGCCAAATTTACCGCGAACTGTCCGCAATGGAGCGTTCCGGCTGGCTGACGGCGACGCGCGTTGTCCAGGAGGGCAGGCCGAACAAAAAACTTTACGCCCTAACGGACGAAGGAAAACAGGCGCTCACCGGCTGGCTCTCGGACGCTGAGGGCGCGATAGCGGAGGCGCTTTGCGTCCGGAACGCGTTTTTGATGCGCGTGTTTTTCGCGGGCGAACTGCCGCCGGAGAGGGCGGTTTCCCTGCTGCGCGCCTTTCGGGAGCAATGCGGGCAGGCCCTGGAGAAACTCGGCGACACCTCGCGCGCCATTGCCGAATACAGCGCGCTGGTGTCCGCTGAAAGCAGAAACAAATACTGGCGCATCGTCGCCATGTTCGGCGAGAGCTTTTACCGCGCCGAGCTTGAATGGGCGGACAGGGCGCTTTCCCTGTTGGGGGATACCCCATGAACATTTTTGTCGTCAACGGCAGTCCCCGGGCGGAAAACAGCAACTCCCTGCAACTGACGCGGGCTTTTTTAGACGGGGCGGGCTATGACGCGGAGATCGCCACCCTTGCGAAACTCAGAATCGCGTCCTGTCGGGGTTGCTTCGCCTGTTGGCAGAAAACGCCGGGACTGTGCGCCATCAAGGACGATATGGCCTGGATTCTGAACAAAATCATCACCGCCGATGTGCTTGTCTGGAGTTTTCCGCTCTATTATTTCTCCCTGCCCGGAGCGCTCAAAAATCTTATAGACCGCGAACTGCCGCTGCATTTGCCCTTTATGGCGGCTGACGCCCCAAACGGGGGGCACCCGCCGCGCCATGACCTCTCGCGGCAGCGGCACGCCGTCATCTCGACCTGCGGCTTTTGGAGGAGCGAGGGCAACTATGACGGCGTAACGGCCATGTTTGACCATATGTACGGCAACGGGAACTACGCGAAAATCTTTTGCGGCCAGGGGGAATTGTTTCGTTTTCCCGAACTGCGGGAGCGCACGCGCGCCTATCTGGAACTTGTGCGCAAAGCGGGAGCGGAGTTTGCCCGAGGCGGGATACGGCCCGAAACGCAAAGGGAACTCGCCGAGCCGCTCTGTGCCCGCGAAGCGTTTGAGCAGATGGCTGACGCCTCCTGGGGCGTGTCCGGGGACGGAACAGTCAAAACCGATGACGACGGCTTTGGCTTCATGACCCAAATGGCGGCGCTCTACCGTCCCGACGGCAAGGGGCGCGTCATTGAGTTTGCCTTCACCGACCTTGCCAGAACGTACCAAATCATCTGCTCTCCAGACGGACACCGCCTTATCCGGGATGATTTCAGGCCGTACACCACGCGCATTGAAACCCCCTATGCCGTGTGGAAAGCGATTGCGCGGGGGGAGATTTCGGGGCAGGAGGCGCTGTCGCAAAGAAAATACCGCGTTCTGGGCGATTTTGATCTCCTGCTCCGCTGGGACGGGTTGTTCGGCGCAGGGCCAGCAAGTTCACCGCCACCGGGAAAGGAGGGCGGCCAAAAAAGCAACATGGCCGTGCTGCTCGCGCCCTGGATGGTCCTATGGGCCGCGCCGGCTGTCCATCCGGCAGCCGGCGGGGTTTTGGGGGTCATCACGGCGGCGGCGGTTCCGCTGATCTGGTTCCTTTGCAAGCCTACTCCCTTTGAACAAATAAGCGTGCCCGCGGTTGCCGGGCTTTCTCTCCTGGCCTTTGCCGGAGGGGATCCGCGCCTGATTGTGCCCGCCGGCTACGGTTTCTTCGGCCTCCTGTGGCTGAGCACCGCTTTTTGCGGGATTCCGCTGACGGCATACTACGCGCAAAACAGCCATGGCGGCGGCAAGGCTCTGGAGAACCCGTTATTCATGCGGACCAACCGGATCCTGACGGCCTCCTGGGGCGTCCTGTTTCTGCTGACGCCGTTCTGGACGTATTGGCTTATGGCAACCGCCGTCTCGCCCTTTATCGGACTTGTCAACGCGGCGCTTCCCGTCATCCTGGGCGTGTTCAGCGCATGGTTTCAGAAATGGTATCCGGCGAAATGGGCGAGGGGATGATTGGTTCGATCGCCCTGGCAACGGCTTGAACTTTCGCGGAGCGAATTTGCCAAGCTGATGCAGGTGAACGTCCGCACCCTTCAAAATTGGGAGCAGGGCCACCGGTACCCCACCGGCCCAGCCGCACCGGCCCAGCCGCACCGGCCCAGCCGCCGCTTTGCTGAAACTTGTGAACGGAGCGCCGGAAGTGGCCCGCAAGGTGCTTCATGTTTGATTATGCGGGTTTTTCAGGGAAAGGACAACCAAGACGGAATCAGGAATATATATAAAGCAATCTACCAGCGCCAATACATTGCGCTTGCGCCTTTGCGGCTTATGTCCGCTCACGGGTCGCCAGAGCAATTTCATTCTGCAATTACTCTGGCGAGGGTGCGCGTTTTACCAACAATATGGCGATCCTCAGAATCCTTGCTTTTTCAGCCAGTTTAGGCTTGCCCGTATGACAGCAATCCGAGATGCGGAGTACGCATGGTCGTCATCCACGATAAATTCTTCGACATCCTTCGGGTACGCCTTTTTTAAAGCCGCATACAGCGGCGCGTGGTCAAACTCCAAGGGACAAGGCACATCCTTCCTGGCAGCGACCATGAAAATTTTTTTCCCCGCCAACTCAGGAACATACTTCAACAAATTATGACTTTCCCTGATCCTGACAATTTCCTCCCAAAGAGCCTGCGGAGAGGTTCCTTTGAGGGGGGCTGCGCTGGCGGCTATCCAGGCAAGGCTTTTCTCTTTGGCCTCATCGCCCCCGGCGATCTGACGCTCGCCATAATACCCGATATTCCAACCTGAGAAGGAAATAAAGTACTTCACGTCCTTCAGGCGCTTAGCCAAATTCAGGGTGACGAATCCTCCCATGCTGTGGCCGGAGACAATCATCTTCTCAGGATCTATCCGATATTTAGCTACTATTGCAGGATCTTGTAAGAATTTCACTAAAGCTTCAGCGTCATCAATGCAGTTGGTATACGAGAAATCCCCATTACTGCCCCAGGCGCCTCTGTAACTGAAGAAAACGCTGTTGAGACCGGCACGCCGGAGGACTTGTGCAAAATCCAGAAATTTCTCATTTCCTGGAAATCCATGAAGAACCAGCACTGTGGGGTGCGGACCTTTGCCTTCGGCTATGTAAATGATGCCGTAAAGGTCGTTTCCAGCGGAGTTTACAATGAAGGAGGACATCGTAGTTGGAGCGCTTTTGTCGCCTTTGGCCGTGTCCTTACCAACGGCGTTCATGTCCAAGGCCCATGAGCCTGAAGCTGAAACCAGGAAACAGAGTATCAACACAAAACAAGCCAGAGCCTTCTTCCCATACGACATGACATCTCTCCTTTGTTCAGCGCACCGAAAATCATTCCCCTGGGATAAACCCGCCACTAACGCAATTTCATTTTGAGATTGTCGCTTAACGGCGAAGTGAATTCACCTTGCTGCAAGGTTTTGCAAGCAAATCCTCGCGGAGCAAAGGACACATTTTCAACGGTAATTTGCTCTAACGCGCTGACCTGTGAATAGGCGCCTTGCGGCGTTCGGCTGAACACCTCTGCGCTAAAGGGGATTACGGTTAAAGACAGATTAAACATGGGCTAATGGGCGAATTTAAGCACCGAGGTCAGCGTACCGCTGATACAGAGCAGAGGAGTATCCAGTACCTTGTAGGATTCCTCGGTGTCCCTCTTCCTGTCCCAGTGCCGGGCATGGTAGGAAATCAGTTTGTACATGGCGATGCCGTACAGCCGGGAACGTTTTCCCTCCTTTATCAGCCAGCCGGCGATCTCCAGTGTTTCTCCGCCGAAGACGCTCTCATGAAAGTTGATGTTCATGTTTGCCAGCATGCTCGAATCGTTGTCGCGGCGCAGAGAAAGGTCCGTTGCCATATCTGCCACAAAACGCATCATATCGCTTCCGGCCAGCATGTTGCGCGGATAACGTGCGTCATAAGCCGCAACTTTAGTGATAAAGCGGGTTTCCTTGACATCCCTTCCTCCGGGGTTTTTGATGACGATACTCTCGATGCCTTCAGGAAGTCTGTCGCTCTTTGCCATGCTCATGCCTCCATTTTGGAAAGAAAATAAAAGCCACTTTGTCATTGAGTTCCTTCAGCCGCGGAGGACATCCTAATCCGTCGCTTTTGCAGCAGATATATGCTTGCGGTTATGCCGAGGCCTACGAAGCTCCAGAGCAAGTCAGGATAGATGCACAGCAGGGATGCCGCGAGAATCAGGACACGCTCGTAAATTTTCATGTCCGTAATCAGGTAATTGTATAAGGCGCTACTGAGCAACCGGATGCCGAATACGGTAAAGGACAGGATAATCAGCAGATCTGGAGTAAACGCATACTGTCCAAGGAGCAGTATGGGGTTGTATACGAAGAAGAAGGGCACAATATAGGCCGCTGCGGCCAGTTTCGTCGCTTCAAAGGCGGTGGGCCAGAACTGGCCGCCGGCGATGCCGGCGCCTGCTAAAGACCCGAGCGCCACAGGCGGAGTGAGATCGGAAATGATGCCATAGTAAAAGCAGAACATGTGCGCGGCCACGAGGGGAACACCCATGTGGATAACGGCCGGAACCGTCACCATGGACATCATGACGTAGTTCGCGGTAGTGGGAACGCCCATTCCCAGAATGATGCACGCTATTGCCGTGAAGACCAGGGTTGGAAACAGGTAGCCGCCGCCGGCTGTCACCACGAGTGTGGCAAGCTTGAGCCCGAGACCACTCAGGGTGAAAGAGCCGATAATAAAGCCGACCACGGCGCAGGCGATAAGGACTTCCATGGCTCCCTTGGCGCCTTCCGCGAAAGCCTCGAACAGTTTTTCCGGCGTCAGCCTGGATTCTGGTCTGATGTAGCTCAGCAGGATGGCCGAAATAACAGCAGAAAAGCCCGCCATGGCGGGGGAGAAACCCAAAATCAGCATCGCAACGATGATGAGCAGGGGCAGGATGAGGTAGCCGCGGCTGAGAAGGGTGCGTCTGAAGTTGGGGATTTCTTCGGGGGAAAGGCCCTGGATGCCTTGGCGCACGGATTCCTGGTGCACGGAAAACAATATTGCCAGGAAGTACAATGAGGCGGGCAGAGTTGCCGCCAGACACACCGTCAG
>JAISOT010000012.1 GCA_031275465.1 Desulfovibrio sp. | reverse complement strand
GGCAGGTTTTCTCCCCAACGGCGAACTCGCCAAATCGGCCGGGCTTGCGGTAACTTCCTTCGGCGCCGTGATCGTGGACGAATATATGCGCACCTCGGACGCGTTTATTTACGCCGGGGGCGATTGCGTCTCTGTCAGGAACATCATCACCGGCAAAAACGGCTATCTGCCCCTGGGCAGCATGGCCAATCGCCAGGGCCGCGTCATCGGCAGCAATCTGGCCGGCGGTTCGGCTGTTTTTCCCGGCTATGTGGGAACCTGGGTTGTCAAACTTTTTGATCTTTCTTTCTGCGGAACCGGCCTGACAGTCGAACAAGCCCGGAAAGAAGGTTTTGACGCAGTCGGCGTCAGCGTGGAGCAGCTTGACCGCGCGCACTTTTATCCGGAAAAGAGCATGATGAGCCTCACCCTGGTCGCGGACAGGAACGACGGGCGCGTTATCGGCATCCAGGGCGCCGGCCCGGCCGGCGACGCCCTCAAGGCCCGCATTGACGCCGTGGCCGGCGTGCTGCAGTATGGCAGACCCGTCGTGGAAGACATCTCCAATCTGGAAGTCGGCTACGCCCCTCCCTTTGCCTCGGCCATGGACATTGTCAACGCCGTCGCCAATGTGACGGAAAACGTGCTGGCCGGACGATTCCAACCGGTAACGGCCGACGCCTTCATGGAATTGTGGAGCAACCGCGACAAGAACCGGGTTTTCTTCATTGACGCGCGCCCCGCCGCCGCGGGGAAGGCCGTGGAGGCGGGGCGGCCGGACTGGCATGCCATTCCCCTGGAAGAGATTGAGGCGCGCGTCGCGGAGGTTCCGCGCGACAGGCCCGTGGCGGTCGTCTGCAATACAGGGCTGCGTTCTTACGACGCTGTGCTGGTTCTGGCGCGCCACGGCATCACGGACGTCGTCAACGCCATGGGCGGGATGCAGGCGGCCCTGAAAATGGGCCTGCAACCCTGAAAGATCCGTCGCGACCCGCCGCTCGGGCAAATTGCCATTGAAAACGCATACATTGAAAAGTTACCGCCGCGCCCTCTCAATCAAATCGTAAAGTTTCGTGGAGAGAGCCTTCAGATCCGGCTTGGTAAACTGCGCGTCGGCGCCCACGCTGGCGCATTTGCGCGAGAGGCTTTCATTGATCATGGAAGAAAAAATGGCCACCGGCAGCGCCCTGAGAATGTGGTCTTCCTTGATCAGCTTGCACAGCGCCAGACCGTCCATGGAAGGCATTTCAATGTCCGTGATGACGCCCTGCAGATACCTTGTTATGGGTTCGCCCGTTTCCTCGCATCTGGCGCGCAGTTGCGAAAGGCAATCCCAGGCCTCCTGGCCGTTGACGCGCTGCTCCAGCCTGAAGTTGCCCTCGCGGGTCAGCAGATCCAGCACCAGGGAACGGATGCTGCTGGAATCGTCCACATGCAGGATGTCGTAGGTTCTCTCCTTGCGCGTCGTCCCGTCGGCCGCGTCAAAGCGTATGGCCATGGCCGGATGCAGTTCCGCCACAATGGCCTCCAAATCCAGGAGAAAGATGACCCTCGCCTCCAGGCGCACCACGCCGGTGACCGAGCTCTGGCTTATATTCTGCAGAAAATTGCCCGGCGCTTCCACGTCCGTCCAGCTCAGGCGATAGATGCGGTTGACGCCGGAAACGAGAAAAGCCGTGCAGACCGTATTGAATTCCGTGACGATAACCTTGGCGTCTTCATTCGTGATGGGGCCGCTGCCGAGGTAGCGGGCCATGTCGATAAGGGGGACTATGCGGCCGTTGCGGTGCGAAAAGGCGCCGAGCACGGCCGGGTGCGGCATGTCCGGCATGGCGGTGACATTCTGGCGACGCCCTATTTCCACCACCTTGGCCACGTTGAGCCCGTAATGCCCCTCATAGCCGTCAAGATTGACGTAAAACTCCACGATTTCCAGCTCGTTGGTGCCGGTTTCAAGCAAAATATTTGTCTGCGCCATATATTGAAACTCCGTTTGCGGGGCAGGCCCGCGCTTAAAAGTGGGCGCCGGGAAACAGGGAACCGCCGCCGGCCTGGCGGCCGATGTACCCTTATTCGGCGAAAAACGAAAAAAAATTAGCCGCGGGCGGGCATTTTATCCCGCCGGCTTCCGCGTCTCCCGGATCTCCACCGGCAGCGCGCCGCTTCTGATAAATGTATCCGTCAGGCCGAACACGCTCTCGTTACCGCAAAAGTCGCCGCCCGCGATGGCGGCCCTGTAAACGGGCAGGCGGCTCTCAAAAATTTTCAGCGCCTCCGGAGTCAGGCCGGCCATATCCGCCCGCATGCCGTAGTTCAGGCGCTCCAGGTAGAGAGCGTTGAACCGCTGTTCCACCATGCCTCCCAAGGGCAGGGAGAGGACGGGCTTGCCCAGATACAGCGCTTCGCTCATGAGCGTGTGGCTGCCGCCCTGAATGACGTAGGCGCAGCCTTCCAGCAGGCGCAGGAAGCCGTCCTCGCTCTTTTCCATAAACATGACGTTGCCTTCGCGGCCCCGCGAACGGTGAAACCCGAAGGCGTAGGCCGGGCGTTCCGTTGATTTTTGCAGAAATTCCACCAGGTTGTCGTGTGTCGCGTTGCTCTGGTAGACCACAATGTGGCCGTCGTCGCACGGAGAGAGGGCCAGCACGCTTTCACGCAATATCGGCGGGGCCACGCGCGCCCTGTAGCGCGGAAGAACAGGAGGCGCGTAGAAGGAAATAATCAGGTTGTCGCTGGTGGGCCGAAAGAGCCAGCGCGGCGTAAGGCCCTGCACAAAGGCGTCCAGCCACATATCGGGGGGGAGGTTGTGGCGGCAGCAGGTTATGACGTGCTGGTGATCCAGGGTCAGACAGGGCAATCCGGCCCGCTCGGCCGCCCGCGGAACGAAGTATTCCAGGTCCGTCATGCAGACGTCCGGCCTGAATTCTTCGATAACGCGCAGTACCCGGCGTATGTGCCGTTCCTTGCGCGTCAGGAGAAGCGGCAAGGCCCGCGCGATGGTGGCCCGCATGTCCACCCTGTAGTTTTTGAAGACAGTGCCCAGATTGGGCACGGGGATCACGGGAAATTCCGGCTCCAGCACGCCCACGGCGTCATCCGAGGCGGCAAAAAGAAAATCGTGCCCCGCGAGACGCCGGGCGACGGTCAAGCCGCGCATGGCGTGCCCATGCCCAGTGCCGTGAATTCCGTAAAGTACGCGCGCCATATAAGCCCCAAGCTTATTCATAGCACCTTGGGAAAAAAGGGGCAACAGGCGGTTGGAACGGCCAGCCGTCGCGGGGCCGCGCGGTCGTCAGGCGCGCGAAGGCGGACGCGCGGGCGGCGGGGCCTACACGGCCGGGACGCGCCGGCGGGCGAAATTCTCCGTCGTCACCGCCCGGCCTTCTTCCCCAGCATTTCCCTGAGCCGGTTCCCGTTCTGCCTGGCCTCGAAGATCAGGAACAGCAGCGCGGCCGTCAGCAGGGGCAGAATGTAGTACACAAGCCGGAATATCAGCACGGCGGCGAACACCACCTCCGTGCGCGCGGTATGCGTGAGGTGCAGGATCACCAGCTCGAATACCCCCACCCCGCCGGGCACGTGCGTCAGCACCACCGCCACCTGGGCCATGAGATAGCCCGGCAGAAACTCCAGAAAGCTCACGCCCATGTCGCCCGGCAGCAGCACGTACATGCAGGCGGCGGCGGCCACGATGTCGACGCCGGCCACCGCCGCCTGGGCGAACGCGATGCGCGGCGGCGGAAAGACAAATTCCTTGCCGCGGATATACAGGGGTTTGCGAACCGTGCAGCAAAGCACCAGATAGGAGCAGGCGACCAGAAAGAGGACCAGCCCCAGGATGCGCATATCGGCAACGGGCATTTTCGCCAGCAGATCCTCGGGCATGACCGGCGGCCTGAACAGAAAAATCGCGCCGCACAGGCCCAGAGCGCCTACCCAGAAGGTGACGGCCAGCATGAGCACCAGGCGGACGATCTCCGCCAGGGTGAAACCCCAGTTGGAATAAAAGCGCCAGCGCACCGTCGTGCCGCCCAACAGGGCGCCGAAATTGTAGCTCACCGCCTGCCCGACAAAGGACACCAGGGCCACGCGCCCGATGGGCAGGGTCTTGCGGATGGCCTTGATGGCCAGCCAGTCGTAGCCCACCAGAATCATGTAATTGACGACCATGAGCAGCAGGGAGAGGCCGATGCGTTGCGGGGAAATCTGCTCCAGGCTCTCACGTATCTGGGCGACGCTGTACGCCTTGAGTTTCTGGTAAAGCAGGCAGACGGCCAGTATGAAGATGGCCGTCACAAGCACGGGACCCAGGTAACGCAGATATTTTTTCATGACGGCAACCAAGCTTGCGCGAATAAAATCGCCCACCGGGGCTTGACCAAAAAGCGGGCAATGACTAAGTTAAAAAACGTTGCGGCGCAACGTCGGTTCCAAAAGCACGGCACGTCCTGTTTCCTCAACAATATGCTTTTCAAGGCCGTCGGCGGCATGCCGGCCGTGCGGAATATTTTTTTCCCGCCGCCGGAAAACGGCGCAGAAAGAATAACAGGTTTTTTATAGTGAGAGGCCAGTCATGTCAAACCGCATTCCCATTTCCGTGCGGGGATACAAAAAACTGGAAGAGGAACTCGCCCGCCTGAAGGAAAGGCGCCCCGCCGTCATCCAGGCCATCAGGGAAGCCCGGGAAGAGGGCGACCTGCGCGAAAACGCGGCCTATGAGGCCGCCCGGGAGCGCCAGGGCATGGACGAGGCGCGCATCAAGTATATTGAGTCGCGTCTGGCGCTCTATCAGGTTCTTGACCTGAACGCGCTTTCCGGCGATAAAGCGGGCTTCGGCGCCACAGTGGAGGTGGAGGATGCGGCCAGCGGCGAAACCCGGCGTTTTACCATCCTCGGGCCGGACGAGGCGGACCCGGCCACGGGTTCCATTTCCTATCTCTCGCCCGTGGGGCAGGCCCTGCTGGGCCGGGAGGCGGGCGACGAAGTGACGGTGGACGTCCCGCGCGGGCGCGTCACCTACGAACTTCTCAGCGTTACCTTTGAAGGGGCGACATGACCGACCTTCTGCCGCGCGTCGTCTGCATGCTGGCCGCCCTGGCCTGGGGCCTGCTGCTCTGGCGCCATCCGACCTGCATTTTTACGGCCGCCTGCCTCGCCTGTCTGGCGCTGCCCCTTTACCGCAAGCTGCGCGGCAAATGCCGGCTCCGGCGCAAGGACATCCTGGGCCGCGCCCGGCAAGCGCCCCTCGCCGGCCTGCGCCTTCTGCTGCTCCGCCACACGCCCGTCTACGCCTATACGCTCCTGCTGCTCGCCGCCATGCTGGCCCCGCTGGCGGCGCTGGCCCTGCTGGTCGCGCCCCAGGCCTCCTCGGGCATGGCGCGCCTGCGCGAGCTGCAGGCCAACCATTTTCAGATTCCCCCGGAATGGCTGGCCCCGCTTCAGCAATGGCAGTCGAGCCTGGCGGAGTACCCGCGCCTCGAAAAAACGATCAACGACTTTTTCCGGAATCTCGACGCGCTGCTGAATGACGCCGCCAACATGCTCCTGAGCTGGAGCTTCGACCTTCTGGGCGGGACCATGACCGTGCTGTGGACCCTCTTTCTGTTCATCACGCTGACCGTGCTGTTCACCCTGTACTCCCGGCTCATACGCGTCATCGCCGGGCGCATCTTCGCCCTGCCGCAGCCCCTGCTGCGCCGTTTTGTGGGGGCCATCCGCCGCGCGCTGCGCGCCGTGATGCTGGGGATAGCCCTTGTGGCCCTCATCCAGGGCTTCCTGTGCGGCATCGGCTTCGCCGTCGCCGGCTTCAAAAACGCCGCTTTCTGGGCCACGCTGGCCACGCTCACGGCGCCCATTCCGATAGTGGGCACGGCCCTCATCTGGCTGCCCCTCAGCCTCTCCCTCTGGTTCACTGGCCGGACGGTGGCGGCCGCGGGCCTTGTGATATGGGGAATCCTGGCCGTGTCCATGGTGGACAACCTGCTGCGCCCCCTGTTTCTGCGCCACGGCATCAAGGCCCCCTTTCTGGTGCTGATAACGGCCATACTGTGCGGCCTGAACGCCTTCGGCGCCGCCGGCCTGATCGCCGGCCCGGTGCTGCTGGCTTTCGCCATGCAGGCCGTCGAGGAAAGCAACAGGTTTTACTTTCACAAATAGCCGATGGAATTTTTCCGCCGGGCTCTCTGCGCCGCCCTGTTCATCGCATTGCCGTCCGCCGCCGCCGCCTTCCCGGCGCAGTCGGGCATTGTGCTCAACCTGGGCACCGGGCGCGCGCTTTACGCCCACAAGGCCGATCTCGCCCTGCCGCCCGCCTCCCTCACCAAGATCATGACTCTTTTCCTGGCTCTGGACGCGGTGCGGAACAGACAGATATTTCCGGACAGCCTCGTCAAAATAAGCCGTTCGGCCGCCAATACCGGCGGTTCCACCATGTATCTGCGGGCCGGCGAGCGCGTGACCCTGCACGACCTGCTGGCCGGCATGGCCGTCGCTTCCGGCAACGACGCGGCGACGGCCGTGGCCCTGCGCCTCTCGAGGGGCAAATCCGGCAATTTCGTTGGCCGCATGAACGCCAAGGCCCGCGCCCTCGGCCTGAGGCACACCAGGTTCAAAAACCCCACCGGCCTGCCCGCTCCGGGGCAGACAAGCACCGCGCGGGAGATGGCCCTGCTGGCCCGCGCCTACCTGCGCGCCCATCCGCAGGCCCGCGCCCTGCACGCCCTGCCCGCCGTGACCCACAGGGGGCGGGCGCTGCACAACACCAACGGGCTGCTGGGCGCGCAGGGCATTGACGGCCTCAAGACCGGTTTCACCAGCGCCGGCTACAACATCATCGTAACGGCCGGCAACGGCGGAACGCGCCTTCTGGCCGTGGTGATGGGGGCCAGGGACAGAGCCGCGCGGGACGCGGCCGTGAGCGAGCTGCTGGCCAGGGGCTTCGGCGCCCGAAAATGAGCCGCCGATCCCGCCCGTTCATTCATCCTCGTTATCGTCACCGACATCGCGCCGCGCGGAGGCCGGGCCGCGTCGGAAAAATTTTTCGCCGCGACGGAAAAATTTTTATTGAAATTGAATTTCCTTTTCTGTAGGCTGGCGGAAACAGAATTGAAATTCTTTTTCATTTTCCGGCCGGAGTAACGAAAAAAACACGCCGCCGCCGCGAGCCTGTCACAGCCGGCGGGGCATACGAGCCATGAACGCGGCGGAAAACGTTTTCGCCGCCCAGGGCGACGGAGGGCAGCATGGGCATGATGGACGGGAGCGTTGTTTCGCCGCTGGACGAAAAGCCCCTGAACGCCGCTCTTTCCGCCCTGGAGTACAGCGCTTCCCCCGACGCCGCCCCGGCGGCCGGGGCGGCCGTGCCGCAAGACCCCTTTTACGTTTCGCCGCCGGAAGTGCCCACGCAGGAGGGGCCGAAGGGCGTCCGCTTCGATTTCAATGACGGGGCGCGGATCTGGCTGCCGCGGGGGGCGTGGCATGCGGAAATCCATGACGCCGAATCGGGCAACGTCATCTTCGCCTGCGACGCTGACGAGGGATGGGTGGTCAGCACCAAAAAATACTACGTGCCCTTTGCGATCAGAATATGGGAACGGGGCGATCCCGCGCCCCTGGTGGATCACGTTCTGGATCTGCGCGGCAGGCCGGTGCTGGTCAAGTTTCCGGTGGGCACGCTGGGCGACATTCTGGGCTGGTTCCCCTACGCCGAAAAATTCCGGAAAAAGCACGGCTGCGCGCTCGCCTGCGCTCTGGGCAGGGATCTGCTGGAGATTCTCCGGGATCAGTACCCGGAAACGGAGCTTACCACGCCGCAGGAAGTGCGGATGAAAGAACCCTACGCCTCCTACCGGGTGGGGCTGTTTTTCGGCGGAAACCGGGATTGCCAGCCCATTGACTTCCGGCAGGTGGGCCTGCACCGCACCGCCGGGCACATTCTGGGCGTCGATCCCGCGGAGGAGCCGCCGCGCCTGAATCTGGACGCGCCCCGGCGCATCGCGGAGCCTTACGTCTGCATCGCCACCAAGTCCTCCTGCCAGGCCAAGTTCTGGAACAACGGCCACGGCTGGAACAGCGTGATCGCTTATCTGAAATCCCTCGGCTACAGGGTTTTGGCCATAGACCGGGAGGCCACGGTCGGCATGGGTTTTACCTGGAATCAACTTCCGCACGATGCGGAGAATTTTACCGGGAACCTGCCTTTGCAGGAGCGCGTCAATATGCTCGACCACG
>JAISOT010000093.1 GCA_031275465.1 Desulfovibrio sp. | reverse complement strand
GAGGCGGCGGGACGGGACGGCGGAAGTCAGCCGGGGGCATAGTAGGTCCATCGACCGGACTGAAGGCCCGAACGTGTGCCGTGTGATTGAAACCGGAGTTTCGCGATGGAACGAGAAGCAGAAGGGCGGGTAACCCCGCCTCCTACCCGATACTTTCAATTCCCCCATTGTGCATAATAAATATATATTTAAGTCAACACCCTCTGGAATTTTTTGACTTTCCGCCTTTTCTGAACCATGCTCCATCCGGTGGTTGCGCAAACCGTTCCGGCCTGGGGAGGATGCAGTGCTGCGCCGCAGAGGGCATATTCCTCAAAAACGCTTTCTTTGGTTGTCATAAATTTTGGTCGGATACAAATCCAATTTCCGGACAGGGAAAACGGGAGGAGAAATGAACGAATTTGAAATGAACCGCAGAAATTTTATGCAGTCTATGGGGAGCGGCGCGCTGGCGGCCGCTTCGGCCGGTTTGGCCATGAATTTGCTGCCCACGGCGGCGGAGGCGGCCCAGCCTGTGGCCTTCCCCGATAACTGGGACGAAGAGCTTGATTTTGTGATTATCGGAACGGGATATGCCGGTTACGCCGCCGCCATTGAAATAGGCAAAAGCGGCGGGGCCGTTACGATGATCGAAAAAAATTCTGTCATTGGAGGCAATTCCGTAATCAGCGGCGGCGGTTTTGCCTGTTGGACGGACATGCTGCAACTGCGCCAAAAACTCAACAGGGGTGAGGACAGCGCCGAGCTGCATTACCGGGATACCCTCAAAGGCGGCGATTATTACAATATCCCCGATCTGGTGCGGGTGATGGCGAACGGCGCTCCCGACGCCCTGAATCTTCTGATTGAGGAAGGAGGGCTGGAGCTGAGGCCTATGCTGAACAGAATAGGCGGGCACTCCGCCTACAGAGGGCACATTTCCATTGATGGCACGGGAAAGACGCTCATAGACGCACAGACCAGGATAGCGAACAAGTACAACATAAAAGTGCGCACTGAAAACAAGGTGGCGCGGATATGGCGCAAAGGCCCGCAGAGCCCTGTGGAGGGGATACAGGTGGAAGCCGGCAGGAGAGGCAAAAGAAATATAAAGGTAAACAAGGGGCTTGTCATAGCAGCCGGTGGGTTCGGCAACGATGTGGCCATGCGTTCCCTGTTCAACCCCAACATTACCCCCGCGATTAACAGCACCAACCAGAAAAACGCCACGGGAGAGATGATCCGCCACGCGCAGTCCATAGGGGCGGACGCTCTGCAACTGTGCTTCATTCAGCTTTACCCCACAGCGGATCCCGACACCGGAGCGCTGGACGCATATGCTCTTTACCCTTCAAGGGCTCCCGGCAACGGCGGAATTTTTGTCAATACCAAAGGCGTTCGGTTTGTGAGTGAACTTGAACGCCGCGATGTGGTTTCAAGAGCCGAAATCGCCACAGGCGCCGGCAGGACATACTGCATTTTCAGCGAAGCCATGATCCCCAGATTCACAGTGCCGGAAGAGTTGGAAACAGGACTCAAGGTCAAGAGGGTACTCAAGGCCGACACCATAAGTGAGCTTGCCAGGATGGCGGGCCTGCCGGAAAAAGAGTTGGAGGACACCGTAAAACGGCATAACCAGTTCTTTGCCGACAAGAAAGATCCCCAGTTCAACAAACCGATCACTCCGCAGATGATTCCGTTGGACAAAGGGCCGTTTTATATAGTGGCCCAGTGGCCGTCGGTGCATCACTGCATGGGAGGCCTTCGCATCAATGCGGGCGGACAGGTTGTGGATATATGGGGGGATCCTGTTCCGAATCTGTACGCGGCCGGAGAGGTCACGGGGGGCGTACACGGCTCCAACAGGCTGGGAGGCAACGCAATACCGGACGCTCTTGTGTTCGGCAAAGTAGCCGGCGCCGCCGCTGTGGCGAAAGCGCCCAAAGCGTAGCCTGCATCGGAAGGGTTTTCGGCGGCGCTGGGAACTCTCTGTCCAAAAAGCCGGACGCAAACCCGGTTTTTTGGCGGCAAGCCCGGTTTGCTGTCGGCCGTCGTGCCCTTTACGACAGGCCGTAAACGGAAATATCCTCATCTATAGCATTTTACGCTTGAGATCGTCGCTTGACGGCGAAGTGAATTCGCCTTGCGACAATCTCGCGGCAATGATTTGCGAACAAATCCTTGCAGAGCGATTTATACATTTTCAATGTTAAATCGCTCTATGGCGCGTATACCCGTGTGTTCATCGCTCCCATGCGGCAGAGTATTTCATAGGGGATCGTGCCCAGCCTGTCCGCCGTTTCCTGCGCCGTGACGGGCGAGACTCCCGGCTCGGCCGGGCCGCCGAGCAGCCAGGCGGTGTCAGCGGGACGCGTTTGGGGCAGCCCGGTCACATCCGCCATGAGCATGCCCATGCACACGCGGCCCACCTGCGGAACGCGGCGGCCGTGAACAAGAACCTCCATCCTGCCGGAAAGGGCGCGGGCGACTCCGGTGGCGTATCCCGCCGCGATGACGGCCAGCGTCATGTCGGCCGGCGCGGTGAACGCGCGCCCGTAAGAAACGCTTTGCCCGGTCCGCAGACGGCGCACGCCTATAACCGGCGCGCTGACGCTCATGCCCCATTCCAGCCCGGCCCCCAGCCTTTCCCACCGCCCTCCGGCAAAAGGGTTGCCGCCGTACAGGGCGATGCCGGGACGGCTCACGTCAAAGCGGCTTTCGGGCAGGCCCAGCAGTCCCGCGGAATTGGCGAGAGACCGCTCCACAGACGGCCAGACGGCCCGCAGGCTCTCGCAGACGGCCGTGAAGGCGCGTATCTGGCTTTGGGAATACGCGTTCTCCTCCGGCATGTCGGCGCAGGCCAAATGCGAAAGCGCCAGCACAGGCTCAAGGCAGGGACGGGCGCGCAGATATTCCGCCAGGTCGGGAATGTCCTGCCTGCGGAACCCGAGACGGTTCATGCCCGTTTCAAACTTGATCCCCACGCGCAAGACTCTGTCGTGCCAGGAACAGGCCGGGGCTTTTTTCAGGTCTTCGCCGTCCGCCAGAAGAGGCAGCAAAGAGTGCGCCGCGGCAGAGCGCCAGTCTTCCAGCGTCATGCCGCCCAAGAGCGGCACGATTTCCTGCTTGATCCCCGCCTGGCGCAACGCCGCCCCCTCGCCGGGCGTGCCCACGGCAAAACGGCGGGCGCCGGCCGCGGCGAGGGCACGCGCTACCGGTAAAAGACCGTGGCCGTAAGCGTCGTTTTTGATGACCGGCATGAGGGAGGCCGGTTCTCCCAAGCGGACAAAATTGCGTTGCAACGCGGCAAGGTCAATGCGGCACAGAGACGGCGCAAAGGCTGTTTCGCTCATACTGGACGTTTTTATGGTTTTCGCTCTTGTTGCGCGGCGGCGTTGAAAGATATAAATAAATTTATCCGTCTTGTCATGCAGTATTGCCGGAGCAAAAAATGTTTCCCCCAGTTTTTACCCTTGAGCACATTGACGGCGCGGCCCGTGCCGGCGTGCTGCGCACCGCCCGCGGCGAGATTGAAACGCCCGTTTTCATGCCCGTGGGGACAGCGGGGTCTGTCAAGGCGCTTGCCCCGGACGATCTGGCCGCCATTGGCGCGCCCATCATTCTCGGCAACACCTACCATCTTTACCTGCGCCCTGGCGATGAGCTTGTGGCGCGACGGGGCGGCCTGCACCGTTTTGCCGCCTGGCCTGGCGCCATATTGACGGACAGTGGGGGATTTCAGGTTTTCAGCCTCAATTCGCTGCGCAAAATTCGGGAAGAGGGGGTGGAATTCCGATCGCATCTTGACGGTTCCCGTCATCTGTTCACGCCGGAGAAAGTGGTGTCCATACAACGCAATCTCCATTCCGACATCATGATGGTACTGGATGAATGCGTTCCCTACGGCGCGGACTACGCCTATACCGAAAAATCTCTCGCCCTCACCACGCGCTGGGCCGAGCGGGCCAGGGCAGCTTTTCCCGCCGGCGAGGGGGAGAATCTGCTTTTCGGCATAGTGCAGGGCGGTTTCTTCAGGGATCTGCGCTGCCGCTCGGCGCGGGAGATCTGTTCCCTCAATTTTGACGGCTTTGCCGTGGGCGGCCTTTCCGTCGGGGAAAGCAAGGCGGAAATGCATGAGATGATCCGGTACATCGCCCCGCTGCTGCCGGACGGCAGGCCGCGCTATCTGATGGGCGTGGGCACGCCGCTGGACATTGCGCGCGGCATACTGGCGGGCATGGACATGTTCGACTGCGTATTGCCCACGCGCAATGCGCGCAACGGCACTTTATACACCTCGCTGGGCAAGGTAAACATCAGGCGGCGGGAATATGCCGAAGACGAAAGCCCTCTGGACCCGGCCTGCGGCTGCTACAC
>JAISOT010000091.1 GCA_031275465.1 Desulfovibrio sp. | reverse complement strand
GAAATCTCTACCTGGAAAGAAAAGCATGCGCGTCAGACGTAAACGTGCCGGATGGGACGATGATTTTTTAGCCTCAGCCTTGGCCGCTGAGGTCAGTTGATTCATTCGATTGCCCTGCCGTCTCTTATCTTCCCGCTTGCCACAAGAGGTTTTTCCATGTTAGTTTCCATCCGTCCGCATCAATAATATAAAAGCACCGTTCCAAGGAGGACCTCATGATTTCTGGAAAAACCCTTCCCCTGCTTCTGGCCGCTACGCTGCTGGTTTCCACCGCTTCTTTGACCTTTGCCGCCGGGCGTGTCGTCGTGGCGTCGCCAAAGGCGCCAAAAGCCATAGGCCCCTACTCGCAGGGCATTGCCGCCGGCGATTTTGTCTTTACGTCCGGCCAGATACCCTTGAATCCCGACACCAACAAGATGCCCGAAGGCATAGAGGCCCAAGCCAGACAGTCCTTGGACAATGTGAGGGCCGTTCTGGAAGCTGGCGGCAGTTCCCTTGACAAAACGGTCAAAGTGACGATTTTTCTGAAAGACTTGAATGATTTCGCTAAAGTAAACGATATATACGGCACCTATTTTACAAAGAACACGCCCGCGCGTTCCTGTGTGCAGGTAGCCCGCATCCCCAGAGATGCCCTGATCGAAATTGAAGCGGTTGGCGTCAAATAGGCTTCCGGACAATCGAATACTTGCGGGGAACGGCTCTCGGGGGCAAACGGGCTGCAGCCCGCTCCTTGGGAGTCGCCCCGACGCTGTATGGCGGCAGAATGAAATTGCTCTGGCGACCGCGCGAACGGACGCCAACCGCGAAGGCGCAAGCGCAATTTCTTTGTGCTGTTAAGCGCCGGAGCGGGCGCAGCCCAATGAGAACTTGATGGGTAATCTCAAAGTTGAAATGCTCTGACAGAGCGGCAAGTTAAGACTTTTTCTCCTTCATTTCCATAATCTGGGGTATATCCTTATCGCCGCGTCCGGACAGGTTGACCACGATAACGGCCTCTTTTGGCATGAGGGGGGCGACCTTCATGGCATGGGCAAGGGCATGGGAGGATTCAAGAGCGGGGATGATGCCTTCCTGACGGCTTAAGGCGAAAAAGGCGTCCAGGGCTTCCCGGTCGGTCACCGGCACATAGGACGCGCGCCCGGTATCCCGCAGCACCGCGTGTTCAGGTCCGACGCCGGGGTAGTCCAAACCGGCGGAAATGGAATGGACAGGCGACACTTCGCCCTTTTCGTCCCGCAGCACGTAGGAATGGTAGCCGTGCACAACGCCGTGGCTGCCGTAGCACAGGGTCGCGGCGTTGTCCCCCAGTTTGGGACCGCGCCCGCCCGGTTCCGCACCGACCAGACGGACCTGGGGATCTTCGATGAAGGAGTGGAAAATGCCGATGGCGTTGGAACCGCCCCCCACTGCGGCAATGATCATGTCCGGCAGCTTGCCTTCCGCCTCAAGGCATTGGGCTTTGACTTCCCTGCCGATGACTGACTGGAAATCGCGCACCATGAGAGGGTAAGGGTGAGGCCCCACGGCAGAGCCAATGAGGTAGAAAGTGCCGGGGTTCTTCACCAGATACATGATGGCCTCGTCCACGGCCTCTTTCAACCCGGCGTTGCCGGTGGTGACGGGGATGACCTCCGAACCCATCATATCCATGCGCAACACGTTGGGTTGTTGGCGTTTCACATCGATTTCGCCCATGAAGATCTTGCAGGACATGCCCATCAGAGCGGCCACAGCCGCTGTGGCCACGCCGTGCTGGCCAGCGCCGGTTTCAGCGATGACTTCCGTCTTGCCCATACGCTTGGCCAAGAGAATCTGGCCGAGACAGTTGTTCATCTTGTGGGCGCCCAGATGGTTCAGGTCTTCGCGTTTGAGGTAGATTTTCGCCCCACCCAGACTTCTGGTGAGGTTTTCGGCCAAGAAGAGCGGAGTCTGGCGGCCGGAATAGCCAGCAAGATAATACGCAAGTTCCTTGCGGAAATCCGGATCTTCGCGGTATTTATCGTAGGCCCTGGCAATTTCCCCCAAAACGGGTTTCAGGGATTCCGGTACAAAGCATCCTCCATGTGGGCCGAAAAAACCCTCCTGGTCGGGATTTTCACCCGGGACGCAAGGTGTGGCGGTATGAGCGGTCATTTTTTTCCATTGAGAGGTATGCGCGGTCATGCGTTTCTTGGCTTTCCGTGTACTTTCATTCACAAAACTTGTCAACATCCAGGGCGGTTGAAAAACGGCCTTTACAGGAGGCCGACGGCGCTAGTATTATCGCCCGTGTCTGGGATCGCCCCGGACTCGCTGTTATAATCACAAAAAGCTGCGTAAGGCGCGAATGTCGCCAAAAATTGCCCGGGAGGGACAAATGTCGCTCGGTTACGCTGAGATGGAAAAGATATTAATGGATGAACTCAGGCTTTATCATCATCCCGTTGCCGTGACGTGGCTGTTTACGGACGGGGAAGTGGACGAGTTCAGGGCAAAGACCCCCTGCGTCATTCCTGCCAAACCCATTACTTTCTGCCAGTGGGAAATAGCCGCGCGGATGCAGAACAAAACGGTTCTGGCGGCAAAGGAGCATCTCGGCTGTTCCAACGCGCAGGTGAGTTTTGGCTTTAAGGAAAATGACGACAGGGAAATCAAATCCCAGCTCAAATACTGTGCCGATCTCGCCCAGGCCGAGCGTTTTCAGCTCTCCAAGCCGCGCCTGCCCCTGGGATCCCTCAAGGCCGTGGCCGCAGGCCCTTTGGGCAAGGCCGCATTGCCCCCGCACGTGATACATTTTTATTGCGACAACATGCAGTCCTACCATCTGGCTGTTGACTACATGGCCGCCACAGGCACGCATCCGCTGCGGCCCCAGATAACCATGAGCTCATCGGCCTGCGGGGGCAGCGTTTTCGCCTGGCAGCAAAAAACCTTCAATTGCTGTCCGGCCTGCTCCGGCAGCTACAATGCCGGCAAAACAGAGCGCGGCGAGGTGAATGTCTTCATCCCCGGCGAGCATATCGGGGCCGTCGTCAAGCGCCTCCTGCAACGCATCGAGAAGTCCGGCTCCAGTTCCGTCACCCGCCCCGGCGATTCCTTCCCCGGCGGCGACATTTGCAAAAACTGCCCTCTCATCGTCTTCAGGCCCGATGCCTGCGGAACCTGTGAGAAACAGTTCTGACACGCATGCCATATTCGTCACTACCCTCCGGGGAAATTCTGCGGGAGTTGTGGTCCTGATTCAAGACTCCGCGGCTGCATCCGCAGGACAAATCGCTGCATGAACGATACGGGGAAATTGAAGGCGCGGCTTGACGCCGAAAAAAGTCGGCCTCCAAAGCACCTGCTCTGCCAGTTTGCCCACGCGGAAACTTAAAACGTTGCAATTCTGGCTTATTGCATCGCCGCGCGTTTCGGTCTATAACGGTATGCGACATGCGGCAAAACGCGATATTTCGTATTTTTGCTTTTCTCATCCTCCGGAGGTTCCGTATGGCTTTCCCCCCCTTGAAAATAGGCGATCTCACGGCCAGAATCCCCGTTGTCCAGGGCGGCATGGGCGTGGGCATATCCCTGTCCCGTCTGGCTTCGGCGGTGGCCAACCAGGGCGGCATAGGCGTCATCGCCGGAGCCATGATCGGCATGAAGGAACCCGATGTCGCCACAAATCCGGTGGAGGCCAACGTGCGCGCCCTGCGCGAGGAAATTCTCAAGACCAGGGAAATGACGAGCGGCATTGTCGGCGTCAACATCATGGTTGCCCTGACCACCTTCAGCCAGATGGTGCGCGCCGCCATTGAAAACAGGGCCGACATCATCTTTGCCGGCGCTGGGCTGCCCACGGACATGCCCCGCCATCTGCTGGAGCTGTGCGAAAGCAAAAAAGAAGAATTCAAGACAAAACTCGTGCCCATTGTTTCCTCGGCCAGGGCTGCCACCATTCTTTTGAAGAAATGGCTCTCCCGCTTTGACTATCTGCCCGACGCCTTCGTGGTGGAAGGCCCCAAGGCCGGTGGTCATTTGGGCTTCAAGTCGGACGAAATCCAGAACCCTTCCTTTGCCCTGGAAAAACTTGTGCCCGAGGTGGTGGAGGCCGTCAAACCCTATGAAAACCGGAAAGGCCGCGCCGTGCCTGTTATTGCGGCGGGCGGCGTATACAGCGGCTCGGACATCAAGCGTTTTCTGGATTTGGGGGCGGCCGGCGTGCAGATGGGCACGCGTTTCGTCGCCACCCACGAGTGCGATGCCGACGAACGCTTCAAACAGAGCTATCTTGCCGCCAGGGCCGAGGACGTGACCATCATTTCCAGTCCTGTGGGCATGCCGGGGCGCGCGCTGTACAACCAGTTCATTGAGGCCGCCCGCGAAGGCCTGAAAAAACCCTTCAAGTGCATTTTTCACTGCGTGAGCACCTGCCAGCAGGAAAAAACGCCCTACTGCATCGCCCAGGCGCTCATCAACGCCATGAAGGGCAACCTGGAGCGCGGTTTCGCCTTTTGCGGGGCCAACGTCTTTCGCGTGAACGAGATCGTCTCCGTGCGGGAGCTGATGGAATCCCTCCAGCGCGAATTTGACGAGGCCGTCGCCTCCATCAGCGAGAGCGTGCACAATGTGTTGCAGTCCGTAAAAAACTGAACCCGCGCACCGCATGAAACATACAGAGAAAACACACGGCTTCAGCCTGCTGAGGGAGGAACGCCTCAGCGAAATAGGCGGCACGGCCCGTCTGTGGAAGCACGCCGCCACAGGCGCGCAACTGCTTTCCGTTGTCAACGGGGACGAAAACAAGTGCTTCGGCGTGAGTTTCCGCACGCCGCCTTCAGACTCCACGGGCGTGGCGCACATTCTGGAGCACTCCGTTCTCTGCGGGTCGCGCAAGTACCCCGTCAAGGAACCCTTTGTGGAGTTGCTCAAAGGTTCCCTGCAAACCTTTCTGAATGCCTTCACGTTTCCGGACAAGACCTGCTACCCAGTGGCGAGCGCGAATCTGCAGGATTTTTACAACCTTGTGGACGTCTATCTGGACGCCGTTTTTCACCCCCGCCTGAGCGAAGACATTTTTCGCCAGGAAGGCTGGCATATTGAAGCGGAAAATCCCGAAGCCTCCTGGACGTTCAAGGGCGTTGTCTACAACGAAATGAAAGGGGCGTATTCCTCGCCGGATTCCCTGCTGGCCGAACAGAGCCAGCAGGCGCTTTTCCCGGATACCCTTTACAGGCTGGATTCCGGCGGCAATCCGGAGCATATCCCGGATCTCGCCTACGAGGACTTTTGCGATTTTCACAGCCGTTATTACCATCCGGGCAATGCCCGTTTTTTTTTCTGGGGCGATGACCCCGAACCGCGACGCCTTGCCCGCATCAGCGCTGAACTGCGAGGCTACGGGCCGGGAACCGTCGATTCCGCCGTACCTCTGCAAATGCCCAAAACCCTGGGCGGGCGCGTGGAAAAGCCCTACGCGGCCACGAAAGGCGAAACCCGCGCGCTGTTCACCGTCAACTGGCTGCTCGGCGAGCGCGGGGACTGCGAGCAGGCCATGCTCATGGAAATGCTGGAGCATATTCTGGAAGGGCTGCCCGGCTCCCCCCTGCGCAAGGCGCTCATCAGTTCCGGCCTGGGGGAAGACACCGCCGGCTGCGGGCTGGAGACGAATTTGCGCCAGATGTACTATTCCACCGGCCTCAGGGGCGTCGCGCCGGAAGCCGTTGACGCGGCGGAAAAGCTGATTTTCGACACTCTCGCGCGCCTGGCGGAAAAGGGCATGGATGCCGCCGCCGTGGAGGCCGCCGTGAACAGCGTGGAATTCGCCTGCAGGGAGAACAATTCCGGGCGCTTCCCGCGCGGCCTTGCCGCCATGGTTCAGGCGCTCTCCACCTGGCTGTACGACGGCGACCCACTGGCCCCGCTGGCCTTTGAAAAACCCTTGGCCGCCGTTAAAAAGCGTCTCGACCGCGGAGAAAAAATCTTTGAAACTCTTGTCAGGGAGCGGTTTCTGGAAAACCGCCACCGGGTCACCGTTGTTCTGAGGCCGGACGAAAACCTGGGGCAGGCGCGCGAAGCGGCGGAAAAATCCCGGCTGGATCTGTTGCGCGCGCGTAGCGACGGGGATGCCCGCCGCGCTCTGGCCGAACAGACGCGGCGCTTGCAGGAGGCCCAGCTTACGCCGGACAGCCCGGAAGCCCTGGCGACCATTCCCTGTCTCACCCTTGATGACCTGCCCCGGAAAAACGCTCCCCTTCCCCGCCGCGAGAAACCTCTGCCCCATCCGTGTCTGAGCCACGAACTCCCCACAAACGGCATCGCCTACGTATCGCTGCTCATGCCCATGCAACGCCTCCCGGACAATCTTGTCGGCCTTCTGCCGCTGTTTTCGCGTTCCCTGACGGAGTGCGGCACGGCCAGACGCGATTTCACGCGGCTGGGCGAATGGATGGCGGCCAAAACCGGCGGCCTTGGGGCGGGAGCCTTCATCAGCCTGACGAGCGGCGCGCGCGACACCGTGCGGTATCTGAGCTTGGCGGGCAAGGCGGTATACGAAAAAATTCCCGACCTGTTCCAGATTTTCCGGGAAATAGTGCTGGAACCGCAAAGAAACGCCGCCGTGCTTGAGGATCGCCTGCGCGAGATGCTGCTGGAGGAAAAGGCCCGCCTGGAGCAAAGCCTGCAAACCGCCGGCAATGTGGCGACAGGCCTGCGCCTGCGCGCGCGGTTTACCGGCGCGGACGCGCTGGCCGAGCGCACGGCCGGGATAAGCTATCTGGCTTCCGTGCGCGATACGCTGACGCGGCTGGAGAAGGAACCGCAAGCGGTTCTGGCGGACTTGGAAAGCCTGCGGGCATTGCTCATCGCGCGCGATGGCGCTCTTTTCGACTGCACGGCGGAGGCGGACGGCATTGCCCTGGCGGAAAAACACGCCGGCCGGCTTCTGGATGCCCTTCCCCCGCGCGCCGGCACCGCCCCGGACAGGCCTGTTCCCATGCTTCTGCCCGAAGCGGAAGTCTTTACAGCGCCCGTGATGGTGAACTATGTGGGCAAGGCCGCCAACGTCTATGACCTGGGCTACGTCTGGCACGGATCCGCCAGCGTGATTTTGCGCTATCTGCGCATGGGGCGTCTCTGGGAAACCGTGCGCGTGCGCGGCGGGGCTTACGGCGCCTCCTGCTCGCTTGACAGGCTGAGCGGCACCCTGGTTTTTTCTTCCTACCGTGACCCCAATGTACGGGAAACCCTTGCCGCCTATGATTCCATGACCGACTTTCTGCGCGGCTTCGCGCCGGACGCCGGGGAGCTTTCCCGCGCCGTTGTGGGGGCCATAGGCGATATGGACGCTTACATGCTGCCTGACGCCAAGGGCGCGCGATCTCTGGCCCATTACCTGACCGGGCTGTCGGAGGAAGAGAGACAGAAGACGCGCGACGAAATATTTTCGGTCACGCCGAAGCACTTCAGGGAATTCGCCGAAGTGCTTGCCGAAGTGGCCCGCAAGGGGGCGGTGTGCGTGCTGGGCGGATCAGAGGCCGAAGAATGCGCGAAGGCCGAAGGCTGGCCGGTGAGGAATTTGTTGTGATTCCGGCTTCCGCCCGCCGGCCGTCGCGGCGGAACAGCGCCCGAAAGCCTTAAGGCGCGTCCGCCCATGACAGCGGTGAACGATGAACTTCAGCCCGAAAACGGATGCTGCCCCGCCCGGCGCTGTCGCCGCGCCCTCCTGCGTTCTCCCCGGCACCGTGGCGGAAAACGCGCGCTTTTTAAGCGGCCGCGTGGCCGAGGTCGCCCTTTGTTTTTTTGAATGCCGCGCCTGCCTGGCCTATACTGAAGCCGACGTGCCGCCGGAATTGGCGGAACTGCCCCTTTCCTGGCACGTGCATCTGCCGGGCGATCTGCCCTGGCCGGCGCGGTCCGGGACGGACGACGCGGCCCGTGAAACGGCGGCGCGGGCTTTGGCGGTTTTCGCCAAGGCCGCCTTCCTTGCCCCAAAATATGCCGTGCTTCATCCCCCGCAGGGTTCGCCCGTTTTCAAACGACAGCTCCTGCGGGACTTCGCGCGGATCTGGCGGCGGGGCCGCACTGTTCCCCTGTTGCTCGAAAACCTTTCCTGTTGCGACATTGTGGAACTGGGAGATGGTTTTCTGCAAGACCACGGTTTCGGTTTGTGTCTGGACGTGGGGCACCTTCTGGGCTACGGGCAGAAACGTCTGTTGTCTTCAGCTTTGCCGGAAACGGCCGATCTTGTCCATTGGAGCGCGCCAGGCGGAGGGGACGGGCATTTGCCACTCACTGCCCTGACTCCGGGGCAGTTGGTTACGGCGGCGGAACTGGCGGCCCGTTTTGCCGGCAATCCGGTCCATCTGGCGGAAATCTTCCACTGGCCGGGCGTGGAAGAATCTCTCCCGATTCTGGAAAAACTGACCGGCGGCAGGGATTTGACATGATCAGCAGCGACTATGTAACCCGCTTCAGACAGTGGCGCAACGGCCTGGACAAGACTGACCGCTGGTGCGTGATGATAAACGCCGATCCCGATGCGCTGGCCAGCGCCCTGGCCCTGAAGCGCATTTTTCACAACCGCGCTCACAGCATGGAGATTTTGCGCATCAACGAGGTAACGCGGCCTGACAATCTGGCCATGATCCGCGATCTGCGCATTCCGGTAAAACCCTGGAGTCCGGAGAAATCAGCGGCTTTCAGCCATTTCGCCATTGTGGATTCCCAGCCGCATCACAACAGACTTTTTGAGGACATCCCTTTTTCACTGGTTATTGACCACCATCCCTTGCCTCCCGAGGACGCCCGGCCTTGCCCTCCGGAAGCTTTCTGCTTTGTGCGTCCCGAATTCGGCGCAACCAGCACCATTATGGCGCATTTTCTCAACAGCCTGCGCATACGCCCCACCCCGCGTCTGGCCACCGCGCTGCTTTACGGCATACGCACGGACACGGCCACCTTTGAGCGGGGCGGCGGCGACAAGGACTTGCGCGCCTGGCAATGGCTTTTTCGTTTTGCGGATCTCAATCTGCTGCGCCGCATCATCCGTAGCGAATATTTGCGCGAATGGCTGCCGGCCTTTTCCCAGGCATTCCGCTCCCTCAGAGACTGCCGGGGAGGCGGGGTCTACGTTTCCCTGCATCATGTCAAAAGCGCGGATCTGCTGGTGGGAATAGCGGATTTCTTCACCAAGGTGCAGGATTTGCGCTGGGTGGCCGTGAGCGGCATTGTGGACAAAAACGTGGTGGTGATCTTTCGCGGCGACGGCGGGCGGGACATAGGCCGCCTGGCGGACGCCTGTTTTCACGATGTGGGCACGGCCGGGGGGCACAAAATGATGGGCAGGGCGGAATTTCCCCTGGCGGCTGTGCCCCAGGACGTCAAACCGGCGGACTTTATCCTTCTGCGTCTGCAAAATCGCAAACTGCGCCATGTCCGGCCCCGTGATCAATCTGCTTGACTTCACCCTGCCGGAGCTTGCCGTCTGGATGCGGACGGAGCTGGGCGAGCCGGCCTTTCGGGCGACGCAGGTCTGGCAATGGCTTTGGCAGAAGCTGGCGCGCGATTTCGGGGATATGAGCAATGTCTCCGTAGCCTGCCGCGCAAGGCTGGCCGAGCGCGCCGTTATCGGCTGGCCCGAGGTGAGGCATGTGCGGGAAAGCCGCGACGGAACGACAAAATTCCTGCTGCGCCTGCACGACGGCGCGCTGGTGGAAACCGTGCTCATTCCCTCTGATTCCCGCGCAGGAACGCGGCGCTGGACGCAGTGCCTTTCCTGCCAGGTGGGCTGCGCCATGGGGTGTACTTTTTGCGCCACGGGGCAGGCTGGTTTTGAGCGCAATATGCGCATGGGGGAAATTTTGGGGCAGGTGCTGGTCGCCCGCGCCTATCTGGGCGACAGGCGGCCGGACCACCCCGCGCTGCGCAACCTTGTCTTCATGGGCATGGGCGAGCCTCTGCTCAATCTGGAAGAGGTCCTGCGCGCCCTGCGATGCCTCAACAGCGACATGGGCCTCAATTTTTCGCCGCGCCGGGTGACCGTCTCCACCTGCGGCCTGGAACGGGGTCTTCAGGAACTCGGTCAAAGCGGCCTGTGCTATCTCGCCGTGTCCCTGCACGCGCCCAGCCAGAGCCTGCGCGAAAAAATCATGCCCAAGGCGGCGCGCTGGCCGCTCCCCGCCCTGATCGGGGCGCTCAAGGCCTATCCGCTCAAGACGCGGGAGCGCATTACCCTGGAATATCTGCTTATAAACGGCGTCAACGACAGTCCGCTGCACGCCCTGGAACTGGCCCGCCTTGTGGGCGAACTCAGGGGCAAGCTCAATCTTATCGTCTATAACCCGATTGAGGGGCTTCCCTATGCGGCTCCCGGTCCGGAAAGAATTCTCGCCTTTGAGCGATGCCTGTGGAAACGCCGCATCACCGCCGTGGTGCGCAAAAGCAAGGGACAGGATATCAGCGCCGCCTGCGGCCAACTCAAGGCGGATTTTGCGCGGACCGGGCATTCAGAACAAGCTGCAGCGCCGGACGGGGGGGACCATGTTTCATAACGTTGACTTGCCTCACGCAAGGCTTGACAGAAACGCAACAATATATCATTGCATTTTTTCAGGTGGATTCCCGTCAACCCAATGAACAAGGAAAGCGCTATGAAAAAAAGCATGTTGTTCGCTTCTGTCACCGTTTGCCTGATTACGGCCGGAGTACCGGCATTTGCCCATGAAGCCCATGAACACGGCACAGCCCGCATCAATCTGAGCGTGGAAGGGCAAAAGGTGGAAATCGGCCTTGAAACGCCGCTTGCCAGCCTCATTTCTTTTGAACATGCCCCAGAAACCGACGCGCAGAAAAAAGAATTGCGCGATATGGCGACAATTATGCGCAAGGCTGACACATTGTTCATCTTCCCGACCGAAGCCCGGTGCCGCCTGGAAAAAGTATCGCTGGAATCGGAAGCGATAAGCGACGGCCTGCTCTCCCCGGCCGGAACGCCAGCCGCGGGCGCAAAGGGCGGAAAGGGGGAAACGGGTTCCCCTGGCGACAAAAGGGAAGATGGGGAAGGCCACGCAGACCTTGATGCGGAAATATCCTTCATCTGCCGGCATCCTGAAAAACTGAACCGCATTGAGGTCGATATGTTCAAGGCCTTCCCCAACCTGAAGGAAATAGAAATACAGATGGTCACTCCCAAGGGCCAGGGCGCGGCGGAACTCACCCCCCAAGCAAATGTCGTCAAATGGTGACGCCATGATTCGGCACAAACTTCCGTCAAAGGTCGACAGGCCGGCGGAAGGAAGCGCTTCGCCCGCTCCCGCCGTCCTTCTGGACGACGTGGTGTTTTCATGGCCCAACAGGCGGCGGCCTGCTTTGGATATCCCTTCCTTCAGGGTACAGCCGGGAGAACATATTTTTATAGCCGGGCCGAGCGGAAGCGGGAAAAGCACTTTGCTCGGCCTGATTGCGGGTATTCTTTCACCGCAGTCGGGCCGGGTTTCCGTCAACGGAGTATGTCTCAATGATCTTGGCGGAGCGAAACGGGATGCTTTCCGCGGCGACCACATAGGATTTATTTTCCAACAATTTAATCTGATTCCCTACTTGTCCATTCTCGAAAATGTTCTGATCCCCTGCAGATTTTCCTCCCTGCGTTGCGTCCGGGCCGGCACACAGGCCGGCAGCCCGGTTCAGGCCGCGCAGAACCTGCTGGAGCGCCTGGATATGTCTGCAAGGCTTTGGAGCAGAAAGGTCAATCAGTTATCCGTGGGACAGCAGCAGCGGGTTGCGGCGGCGCGAGCGCTTATCGGCGCTCCGTCCGTCCTGATTGCCGACGAGCCGACATCCTCCCTTGACGCTGACAGGCGCAAGGCATTTTTGCGGCTGCTGCTCAGAGAATGCGGGGAAACGCGCTCCACCTTGCTTTTTGTCAGCCATGATCAAAGCCTCGCGGAAGATTTTTCCGCCACGGTGTTCTTGCCGGAACTGAATAAAGCGGCTGAGGAGGACGGATAATGGCGCGGTTTTGCTATTTATTGTTTCTCGCCGGAAAAAGCGCCTGGAATCGGCGGAGCACGCTGTTGTTGGTGGTATTTTCCATAGCTCTTTCAACAACTCTGTTGCTTGGCATTGAAAAGATCAGAACGCAAATCCGGGAAAGTTTCGTCCAGGCCGTTTCAGGTGTGGATCTGGTCGTAGGCGCGCGCGGCGGCAGCATTCAGCTCATGCTCTATGCCGTTTTCCATCTTGGCGGGGCGACCAACAACATGGCGTGGCAAAGCGCCCGGGACATAGCGAAAAGGCCGGAAGTCGCCTGGACCATCCCTGTTTCCCTGGGCGATTCCCATAAGGGATATCCCGTGGTGGCCACCACAACGGATTTTTTTGTCCACTACCGTTTCCGGGGAGGCAGGGAACTCGCCCTGGCGCAGGGGAAGGCCTTTGACTCTATTTTCGATGTGGTTGCGGGCGCGGAAGCGGCAAAGAACCTTGGCTATGCCGTCGGCCAAAAACTGGTGTTGAGTCACGGAAGCGGCGGAACGCATTTGACGGAACATACGGACAAGCCGTTCTCTGTGAGCGGTATCCTCGCGCCAACCGGCACTCCGGTTGACCGTTCCCTTTATATAGGCCTTGACGCAATGGAGGCTATACATCTCAACTGGCAGGGGGGAGCGCCCATGCCCGGCCTGCAGATCACGCCGGAACAGGTTACGAAATTTGATCTGGAGCCCAAAAGCATAACCGCCCTCCTCGTGGGACTGAAAAAACGCGGTCAGGTATTCGCGTTGCAACGCGCAATAAACGGATGGAAAACAGAACCGCTTATGGGGGTTATGCCTGGCGTGGCCATGGATCAAATATGGAGCATGGTCAGCACCGGCGAACAGGCCCTCCTGTTCGTTTCCGCTTTGGTCACGGTGGCCGGTCTGGCGGGCCTTGCCGCTGCGATACTCGCAGGCCTTGGCGAGCGGAGGCGGGAGCTGGCTATCTTGCGCTCCGCAGGGGCAAGGCCGATGAATATCTTGATCCTGCTGGCCTGTGAGGGATTTCTGCTCGTGGCCGCCGGGGCGGCCGGCGGAGTAATGGCGCTGATCCTGCTCATAGCGGCCCTTGGCTCCACCCTTGCCGATACGTATGGAATATTCATATATCTGTCACCGCCCGATTCGGGAGAGTGGCTGCTCCTGAGCTGCGTCTGCCTCGCCGGACTTCTGGCCAGCCTCATCCCCGCCCTGCGCGCATATCGCATGAGTTTGTCGGATGGTCTCACTGTCGCCATATGACCGGATGCGGCACGATGTCGTTGCGCTGGTGGCGGCGGTTATCGCCGTTTTCGCCTGGGTGTCCCCCTCCGCTGCCCAACAGCCTGCCACGACAACGTACGACGAGATAACATGGGAGCAGCTGATACCCGAATCTTGGCCTGGAGAGAACCCTTTCGGCGGATTGAATCTGGATCGTCTTTCCGACAATGATCCGGCTGCCGCCAAAGCCATGGAGACATATCTTGCGAGCTGGAGAGACGCGCCGCCAAATGGAACGCTCCAGGGGAGACATGTAAAAATTCACGGATTTGTCGTTCCGCTGGAATGGGAGAACAAGCTTTTCCTGAAGGAATTTTTGCTGGTCCCCTATTTCGGGGCATGCATTCACGTCCCTCCTCCCCCTCAAAATCAGGTCATCCATATCAACCTGCATAATCCTCTTAAAAAGATCCAGGCGATGGATACTGTTGCTGTCTATGGAAAAATAACCATAGATGAAAGTCCAAATAATGTTACAAAATCTGTCTATCGTATAGAGGCCGACAAGATTGAAGTGCACGATAAAAATACAATGCCAAATATTATCAGAGCTGTATTCGTTACTTTATTATGCAGTGTATCACTATGTTTTTGTTTAATATTTTTTTACAGAATAAAAAACGTCAATGTATATACTGTTTGTTTAAGCATCAGTTTTTCTGCTGGAATTATGTCATGCATCGGAATTTCATCATTGTTTATGAATCCGTCTTTTAATAACATACGTCTATTCATTGTAAATTTTATACTTATATCCGCTGTTATTTATTTACTGCATAACAGAAACACAAAAGACAATTTCTGCATACGGATGCGACAATCAGGCAAATTCACATCCCTGGCTGTCGCTGTGCATGGCCTGCCGGAATATTTTGCCGTGTTCAGCGCGGCTATGGCCGAACCGGCGCTCGGCCTCGCCTTGAGCGGGGCTGTGGTAGCCCACAATATTCCCCTGGGAGCTTCCATAGCCTTCCTCATTCATCAGGGTTCGGGCAATCACAGGCAGCCCCGGCTGTACCTGCTGCTTTCCGGATTTATTCCGGCCGCCGCGGCAATTTTGTTTTATTTGTCCATGCGCTCCCTTTTGCCAGCAAGCCTGGAAACGCTTTTTTCCTGCGCCGGGGGCATGATGGCCTCCATAGCCATAACAGACCTCATACCTTTGGCCAAACGGCATGGAAAATATACCCATGTGCTCTGCGGCTATTGCACGGGAATTTTCTTCATGCTTCCTTTTTTGCTGTTCTTTTTACCATGAGAGCATACATGTCGAATAATTTCAAATTGATGATGTGTTTTGCCATTGGTTGTGTTTTTTTGCATGGTTGGGTTCTGGCCGGGGAGCCCGCGAAACAGAACTCATACCATGAGACGAAATGGGAAGAATTGATACCTGACTCGTGGAATCCGGAAAAAATTTTTGACCAGCTTGATCTGGATAAATTTTCAGATGATGATCCGCGCGCTGCCAGCAAGGTGCTTGAAGCGCTCAACGAAGCCTGGAGAAATGCTCCTGCCAACCAGGCACTGCAAGGTCAACGCATAAAAATTCCCGGCTTCGTGGCTCCTCTGGATTGGGAAAACGACGCGCAGTTGAAGGAATTTTTGCTTGTCCCCTATTTTGGCGCATGCATTCACGTCCCGCCGCCGCCGGCAAACCAGATCATCTACATCAAAATGGATGTGCCGCTCAAGGGAATCAGAATGATGGACATCGTATGGGTTTATGGGACAATCGCCGTTGAAAAAAATGACTCCGGAGATATGGGAGCGTCAAGCTACAGCATGAGGCCGGATAAAGTGGAGCCGTATAAATAATGCCGGAAAGGGACGCTGCCGGCGCCATCCCGGATTGTCCGATTGAGGCGGAGAATCTGCGCAGGCGACAGGGCGTGCGGCTTACCAGCCTGCGCCGCTCAATACTTGAAATACTTGTCGCGGCGGATTTTCCCGTAAAGGCATACGATATAATCGAATATATGCGGGATAAGGGGAAGCGCGTTACGCCGGCCAGCATCTACCGGACATTGGATTTTTTACTTCAAAATGGGCTTGTGCACCGCGTAAATTCCCTGAATGCCTATATACCATGTACCGGCAAGCACAGTAATCATATTTTGCTGATGTTTATCTGTTCAGAATGTCAAAAGACAACAGAAATAGACGATCAAACTTTGTATGATTCCATGCAGTCCAGGCTTGAAGAATTGGGCATGTCCCTTCAGGGCGGCTGTATTGAAATACAGGGGACTTGCAAGGAATGTATGCAGTGATGGTTTTGCCTGTCTGTTCCCGCGACTTGGACATATGTGCGATATGCCAACGTTACGCCGCGCCATTTCTGCTCATATGTCTGGTACACTCCAGCCCGTAACGACATCCGGGAATTTTTTTCCCTTTTTCAAGGGGCATGGATTTTGCTTGTGCCTCCTACAAACTTATTTGGAGGTATACCTATGAGCTCCGTAAGCTCTCTTGCATCATCCGCTTCCGATTATTGGCAGATGATTCGCGGCGCCTCGCAGTCCGACGCGGCCGACCGGCAGAGCGATCTTGCTGCAACACTGTTCGGTGATCTTGATGCGGACGGCAGCGGCGGGATCAGCTTGGAAGAATCTGGTCTGGACAAGGAAATTTATTCCGGGTTGGACGCCGATCAGGACGGCAACGTCACTCTTGCCGAGCTGGGCAACGCGCTGGAGCTGCAACGCGCGGCCTTTATGACGCAAATGACGCTGTATGGACAGGACGGATCCCAGCCTCCGTCATCCGATGCCGGCGCGACCATACCGAACGCTCAAGACTCGCTTTCTTTCCTGTTCGGCGGGCAAACAGTAACTTCGGGCAACGGCAGCCTCAGCGAATATCTCCAGGCTTCCGCGAACAGCGACACGGATGACATGGTCTGGTCGGCCTTTGCCGAAACCGCCGAAGATACGACAACGGCTGAGTCTGCGGAAGATGCTTCCGCTTCCGCATCGGTTTCCGGCGGCGGGGGAGGTTCAGAAGAAGAAGAGTATGACGAAATGGACATCAACAGGGATGGCGTTGTCTCTCCTGAAGAATACGCTGTCGCCATGGCAAAACGCGAAGCAACGATGAGCCTGGGCAGCCTCGGCGAAACGGGAACCACGGGCCGGAGAACGAAAGCCGCGGGCGCTTATAGCGCGTTTACCGGCATGAGTGCATCAGGGGCCGGGGCACAGGGGCTTAATATTACGACATAGAGCATGTTACGCTTGAGATTGTCGCATGACGGCGAAGTGAATCCGCCTTGCGACAATCTCGCGGCAATATGCCCTTACCCGCTTCCGGCACGTCCGAAAAACGCGGTAAATCCAGGGAAAAAGGAGAGGAAGAGCGCATGAACCATCCGCAGATGAAAGCATTACGGTGCGCCATAGTGCGCGGCGGAACGAGCAAGGGCGTCTTCATCATGGAAAACGAGCTTCCCCGGAACCCGGCGGAACGCGACGCCGTCATCCTGGCCATTTACGGCAGCCCTGATATCCGCCAGATTGACGGGCTGGGAGGGGCCGATTCGCTCACAAGCAAGCTTGCCATAATCGGTCCCCCTTCCCGCCCGGACGCTGATGTGGACTACACCTTCGCCCAGGTCAGCATCACCGCGCCGTTTGTCGACTATAAAGGCAATTGCGGCAACATATCCTCCGGAGTCGGAGGATTCGCCATTGACGAGGGGCTCGTCCGGCCGGTGGAACCGGTGACGCGTGTGCGCATCCATCTCACAAACACCAATAATATCCTTATTGCCGACGTGCCTGTCGTTGGCGGCAAGGCGGCCGTGGAAGGCGATGAGGAGATCGACGGCTGTCCCGGAACAGGGGCCAGGATATTGCTCGACTGGTCCGACGCCGCCGGGGCGCTTACCGGCTCACTCCTGCCGACGGGCAACGCGCGGGATATCTTTACCGTGGACGGAGCGGATTACGAGATATCCCTCGTTGACTGCGTCAACATCCTTGTATTCATCCATGCGCGCTCACTCGGCATGGGCGGAACGGAGACGCCCAGGGAAATCGACAACAATGCG
>JAISOT010000083.1 GCA_031275465.1 Desulfovibrio sp. | reverse complement strand
GGCCACTTCATAACGGGCAATGCCGTCGCTGAAGTGACTTTCCGCCGCAAGCCCGGCGTCGCAGAGCAGTTTCAGTGTACGGTACACGGTTGTCTGGCCGATGCCGGGATCATGCGCGGCGATATGCTGATAAAATTCCTCCAGCGAATGGTGACCGGGGAGTTCAAAAAAAGCGGCCGCAATGGCGCGCCGCTGCGTTGTGGTATTCAGGCCCCTGCGGGACATGAATGCCAGAAAATCTTTCAAATCCACGCTTTTTTCGTCACTCATGCCGCCTTCCCGTTCCCTGGAGCATCTTCACCGCGCAGAACTTGCCGCACATGGCGCAAACGTCTTCCTTTTCGTGCTCCTTCCGGCGGCTGCACACCCGGGCCGGATCAAGAGCGGCCTTTGCCATACCCTGCCAGTCAAGCGCCCTGCGGGCAGCGTTCATCGCCGCCTCTCTCGCGAGGGCGCCCGGCCTGCTCAGGGAAATTTCACCAACATGCGCCGCGACGCGGCTTGCCATCACGCCGGCGCGCACGTCGTCTTCGTCCGGCAGGGTCAGATGTTCCGCCGGCGTCAGATAGCACAAAAAATCCACGCCGGCCTCCACTCCGACAGCCCCGCCGATGGCCCCGGCGATATGGTCATAGCCCGGGGCGCTGTCGCAACACAAAGGACCAAGCACATACAGGGGCGCGTTGCCGGTAAGCCGCTTGATGCCCTGTATCTGGCCGCGCACCAAATGCAGCGGAACATGGCCCGGCCCTTCAATCATGCACTGCACGCCGCGCTCACGCGCATAGGCGGCAAGGTTTCCCAAGTTGATCACCTCTTCCCACTGGGCCGCGTCCCCCGCATCCGCGCCCGCGCCCGGGCGCAGGCCGTCTCCCAGGGACAAGGTGACGTTGTACGGCAGGCAGATATCAATGAGGCGGTCAAAATATTCCAGCAAGGGATTTTCGCGGTTGTTTTCAAGCATCCAGCGCGCCAGCATGGAACCGCCGCGCGAAACAACGCCCATGACGCGCTTCGCGTCCACGGCCATTTGCGCGCCGCGCCGCGAAAGCCCACAGTGCACGGTCATGAAGTCCACGCCCTGTCCGGCCTGTTTTTCAATTTCGGCGAAAAGGTCGTCCGGCCGCATTTCGGCAATTTCGTGCCCGGCATCAAGAATTTTCTGCCCGACGGCATACATGGGCACGGTGCCGAGGGGCTTCGGGCAGGCGGCAAGCAGACTGACGCGGATGGCATCCAGATCGCCCGCTATGGAAAGATCCATCACCGCATCTGCCCCGGCGGCAAGGGCGGCCGCCAGTTTGCGCTCTTCCGCCGCGGGGTTGTTGCACAAAGGGGATGTGCCGATATTGGCGTTGACTTTGACGCGCGCCGGCTGTCCCACCAGCCCCGGGGCAAGTTGCTTGTGGCCGGGGTTGCCCAGAAGAATCATGCTGCCCGCCGCGATCCTTTCGGTAATGCCTTCGGGAGCAAGCGTTTCTTCCCTGGCCAGGGCCGGCAGATGCCTGTCCAGAAGCCGCCGCAAGGCGGCATTTTTTGAAAAGAGCGATGTCGGCATAACACTTTCCGCCTGTGTATCGACAATCCGCAACGCACAGAAAATTTCGGCCCACGACGCAAAGGGCATTGCGCGCGCCACAGCGGGTTCCGCGGCGAACTTTTCGTTTTTGCCGCAAAACGGGACTGTCCGGTAAAGTATATGCCCTGACAAAACCTCCTGTAAAGCAAAAAGGCGTCTTGCCATTCGCGCCGTTCCGGCATAGAAAGGAGCATGTCGCGAAACCGTCTGTCAAGCCCGCTCACATGGCCGGTTTATTCCTTTATGGCGGCGATTGCGGCGGGCGCGCTGCTGCTCGGCCTTCCTGTCTGCCAGACGCCGGGCAACGGCCTTCCCTTTCTGGATGCCCTGTTTCTCTCCGCTTCGGCCGTATGCGTCACCGGCCTGGCGCCGGTTGACATCAGCGCCGCGCTGAGCCCCACAGGCCAAGGTGCGCTGCTTTTTCTCATACAGTTGGGCGGCCTTGGCGTGATGACCTATACAAGCATAATTTTTCTTTTATGGCGCGATTATGTGCCCTTTAACAGCCGCGAAGCCGTAAGCCAGAGCCTGCTCGGCGGCGATTTCAGCATAAAGGCCTTTCTCTGCCAGGTGCTTGCCTTGGTTTTCGGCATTGAGGCTGTCTGCGCCGTACTGCTCCACCAAATCGACCCGGACTTTTTTTCCCCGTTCAGCGCCGCGTTTCACGCGGTTTCCGCCTTCTGCAACGCCGGTTTCAGCTTGAGCCCCAACAGCCTCATGGCCTTTCGGGATAACGCGGCCGTCAACGCCGTGGTCACAAGCTCCGTTTTTCTGGGCGGCATAGGATTCGGCGTGCTGCGCGAAATACTCGGCATGGCGACAGGAGGCCGGATGGGCGCGCCGGTGCGCCGTTTCAGCCGTTTCAGCCGTCTCGTGCTCAAAACAAGCCTTTTTTTGATAAGCATGGGAACATGCCTGGTTTTTTCCCTTGAATTCTTCCGCGCGGGCAATGAAAAAACGGTGGGCGACGGCTTTGACCTGCTCGTCACAGCTTTTTTCCAGGCTGTTTCGGCGCGCACGGCGGGCTTTAACACTGTGGACATCCTCTCTCTCAGCGAGGCGAGTCTGCTTGTCTACATGATATTGATGTTCATCGGCGGCGGGCCCGGCTCCTGCGCGGGCGGCATTAAAGTGGTTACCTTCAGGGTGCTGGCAGGTTACATGGCGGCGCAGTTTCGCGGCGACAAACAAATTGTGCTGGAGCAGCGCGGCGTGCCGGAAGAAAACGTCACCCGCGCCCTGACCCTCTTTTTCCTCTATACCATTGTAATCGCTCTTACCACGTTTTTGCTGGCAATTACGGAAAACGGCATACTCCACCGCACCGGCGATCAGGGCGTGACCCTGTTGCGCGTGCTTTTTGAGGCTGTTTCAGCCCTGGGGACTGTCGGCCTGTCGGCCAACCTCACGCCGGAACTGAGCGCGGAAGGCAAAATTCTTATCATCATCAACATGTTCGCCGGCCGCGTGGGCCTGTTGAGCCTGCTCATGGCCATACAGAGCCTGCAGTCCAAAAAGACCTATCTGATGGCGGAAAGCCAGTTGCCCATCGGCTGAACACTGGAGCATCGCAAGTTTGAGATTACGCAATACAAGACACAGCCGGAGGAAGGAGCGACATGTCAGCGAAAAAATTGGAAATAGGCGTCATAGGCCTTGGCAAGTTCGGAATGCGCATGTCCACTGCCCTGGTTTCTCTGGGCCACACCGTTCTGGGCATTGACATGTCCGACGCGCGCGTGCAGATGGCGGAAGAATCCCTTGATACCGTATACAAGGCCGACGCGACCAATCTGGGCGTGCTCAGATCGCTGCGCGTGCAGGAGCTCAACTGGGTGGTGATCTGCGTGGGACAGAGCGTGGAGCAGTCTCTCATCATCACGCTCAACATACAGGAACTGGGCGGTCCGAAAATCTGGGTCAAAGCCTCCAATGAGGAACACCGCAAAATACTCCAACGCCTTAAGGTGGATCGCGCCATAGTGCCGGAAATGGAAGCCGCCGTCATGGCCGCCCACCAGTTGAGCAATCCCGGAATGCTGGATCTCATCCCCAAATATGGGGGCATCGCCATTCAGGAACTGCGCGTGGAGGAATGGGACGGCAAAACCCTTGTGGAACTGAACCTCATGCACAGTTTCGGGGTCATGGTCATGGGCATACGCCCGGCCGGGGAGCGGGCCTTTATCTTTGTGCCTCCGGCCCGTACCGTGTTGCGCCGGGGCGACGCCCTGGTTGTGGCCGGAAGGCCTGATTCCATGGGAAAACTGCAACCTTAGAGCATGTTACGCTTGAGGTTCTCGTTCTCGTCCTTATAGAGTTTGTAAGTCACCGAATCAATGAGGGCCTGCCAGCTCGCCTCGATGATATTGCAGGAAACACCCACCGTCACCCATTTGCCGCGCTGATCGGCTGATTCTATGAGGACGCGCACCACCGAGCCCGTGCCCTTGAATTGCTCTGTGGGGGCCAGCACACGCACCTTGAAGTCAACAAGGCGCATTTCCTTCAGGCGCGGGTAAAAACCGGAAAGAGCCTTGCGCAGCGCTGTGTCCAGGGCATTTACCGGCCCGTCGCCAAAAGCGGCCGTGTGCTCAATGGCCCCTTCCACTTCCAGCGTGACCGTCGCTTCCGAAAGCGGCCTGTCATCGCTGAGCTGTTTGGATTCCAGCACGCGAAAACGGATGAGTTTGAAAAAATCCCGCACTCCCCGGCGGCCGAGCTTGCGCAACAGTAGAAGTTCAACCGAAGCCTCGGCGGCGGCGTAGTCGTATCCCTGACTTGCCTTATCCTTGAGTTCCGCCAGGAGACCTTTGACGACAGGCTCGTCCTTGTCCAGATGAAAGCCGAAACGCCGCGCCATGGAGACGATATTGCTGCGGCCGGCCAGTTCAGTCAAAAGCACGCGCTGGGCATTGCCCACCACGGCGGGGGAGATGTGTTCGTACAACGCGGAATTGCGGTTGACGGCGCTTACGTGTATGCCGCCCTTGTGGGCAAAAGCCGAACGCCCCACAAAAGGCTGGCGGCTGAAAGGAACCATGTTGGCGACTTCCGATACGTACGCGGAGACGTCGCGCAACAGAGTCAACCGTCCTTCGGGCAGGCAGCGGTAGCCGCGGCTTTTTATTTCCAGCACGGGAATGAGCGAACAGAGATTGGCATTGCCGCAACGCTCGCCAATCCCGTTAATGGTCCCCTGCACCATGCCGGCCCCGGCCTCCACAGCGGCCAGGGCTGCCGCCACAGCCAGCTCGCAATCGTTGTGGGCGTGTATGCCCAACGCCGCATCGGGCAAAATTTTGCGGACCTGTCCCACGGCCTTGCCGACATCGCGCGGCAAGGCGCCGCCGTTGGTGTCGCACAGAACAAGAACATCCGCGCCCGCTTCACGGGCTTTCCTGAGCACGGCCAGGGGAAATTCCGCGTCGTCGGCAAGGCCGTCGAAAAAATGCTCGGCGTCAAAAAATACCTCTCGGCCGGCCTGCTTGAGAAACGCCACGGAATCATACACTATTTCAAGGTAACGTTCCGGCGTGAGACGCAGAGCTTCACGCACGTGCGCGGGCGAGCTTTTGCCGACGATCGCCAGCGTGGAAGCGCCGCTGGCGATGAGGGCGGCAAGATTTTTGTCGTTGGCGGGCGTGCCGGAAGGATGATGGGTTGAGCCGAAAGCCGCGATGCGGGACATCCTGAGGGGGCGGGAGGCGATTTCCCTGAAGAAAGCCGTATCCACAGGAGTGGCGCCGGGCCAGCCCCCCTCAATGTAGGCAATCCCCAATTCGTCCAGCTTCTGGGCAATCTTGAGTTTATCCTCCAGGCTGAAGTTGACGTCCTCCGCCTGATTGCCGTCTCTCAACGTTGTGTCGTAAACGGTGATGTTTTTCATAGCAACGGAGTCTTCAACAAAATCGCCGCAAAAGCAAGGCATATCTGCGGCGGGTTGCCGCAAAACGGCGCAAAAGCGGTTGACGCGGCGGAGCGCTGCGTTTACAACAAAGCGTGAAAGAACGAGGAGCGTTCATGCCCGCGCAGCAGGAAGCATTTCAAAAGGCAGTCACGCAGGTTTTGGAAGCCGTCATGTTTGAAAACTGGCTGCGCTTTTATTTTATTGCGCAAAAAGACGGCGACGCGCTTGGGCAAGACGACGGGGCGCCGCTGTTTATCGCCGTGCCGGACAAAGCCATGGAGCGCATCAGAGAAGGGTACGCCCATCTGCTGCCCATGGCCGAGGCCGTAAACGGCCAGAAAGCTGATTTTGAGACTTCCCGCCGGGCTGTCTGCGCCTTCGTGCTGGAGCAGCTTGACGGCAAAACCATGCCCAGGGATATGGCGGGCATTGTCCTGGAAAGCGCGACTTTTCAGGCGCAGCTTCAACTTTTCAACATATGGGTGCAATCGCACGAAAACCAGCTCGACGAGAGGTTTCTGGATTTTGCCGCTTGGCGCTCCCTTTTCGCCAAATGGCGGCAAAGTTCCGAAGCGCGGATTTTGGCGGAAAAACTGCTCGTCTCCGGCGGAATGAGCGGCCAAGCGGGGAATCTCCTTCAATAGCCGCAGGCCCGGCTTTCACGCGCGGCAAGGGGCGGAGTCTGCTCGGGGGCGCCACGCTTACCCGCTTGAAGCGACCTGCCGGACCAAAATTTCGTCATCCGGCCAGATTTGTCTGTCCGGCGTCAAAAGTTCTCCACGGCGCGCCACAAGGGCGCATTCTTCCTCCAGTTCAAGGGCGGCCAGCAACTGTCGCGCGGTTTTGGGGCGCGGCAGGGAGAGGCGTTTTTCTCCCGGCTGCAGGAGCACGCGCACCCGCGGTCCCTCGTATTCCGGCCGGATCAGACGGACGGCTGGCATGTCCACGGCTTCCAACGGATTTTCGGGCATACATTCTCCTGAAGGCAAAAAGTTCCTGAATCTATGTATACCAATAATAGAGAATTGCCACAATCGCCATGCTCACGGCCCGGAGCGCCTGATTGGCGAGAATGAGCTTCAATGCCAAAGGCGGCCGGAAAAATCCCGCATAGGCCGGCAACTGGTGGCGCAAGGCCCGCACCGGCGTTGAAAGAATATTGCCGACCATCAATGCAAGCACTATGTCACGCGGGGTCAGCGATCCGCTCTGCAGGGCAAAACCGGCGGCGCCCAGGGCAGCGCCGAATTCCGCCGCCAGATGCAGGGCGATGACGCCCATTGCCTCGGACTTCAGAAAGCCCAGCCAGGCCATGTGCACGGCCAGCCATTCCTGAAGCAGCGCAAACTGCCCCAGGCGCTGCAAAGCATACATCAGCGCGTACACGGGCACGGTAATCAGCACAAGTTTCGGCAGGCGCCGCGCAAAACGCCGTCCGGCCCTTTTCAGCGCATCGCGCGGGCAGGCCTTCCCGGCGGGCGTCGGCTTCGGCGGGGAAACCGATCTTGCCGGGGCCTTTGCCGGGGGCAGCATCATCGCCGCCAGGATGACGGTAACGCCCGTGCGCGCGGCGGCGGCCAGCAGGGTCAGGCCCACGTATACAACGGCCGGCGAACCGAGCACGGGCCAGGCAAGCAGAAAAATTGACGGCGTGTGTACCATATAGGCAGGCAGGCTGTTGAAAAGATTGGCCAATGTCAGTTCCCTGCCGGAAATCAGGCCGCCGCTGTGCGCGTTGGCCAGAAGGCTGTTGGCCGCCGCCGGGGAAACAAAGGAAAGAGCGAAGGCGGCGCAGGAACTCTCGCTCAGGTGCGCCGCACGCGCGAGCGGCCTGGCCGGTCTGGCCAGAAAACGCGCCCAGTTGAGGGATTCCAGCGCGCTGGCCAGCAAAAGGCCCGCGGCGAGCCCGGCAAGCAAGCGCAGGAGCGGCAGGCCGAGGGGCTCCCAAAGCGCGGCCGGCAGAACAATGTCAGCTTCAGGCATACGTTTTTCAACAGCATTACTTGTACAGCCAGACTCCGTTTTCATTAAAAGCGAAACTCAGGCTGTAATAGCGGCTCAAACGTTCGTTCTGCTTCAAAACAAGACCAGGGGGCCGGCTGTTGTTGTCGATTATGTATGGATGCCCGTCAATCAGCACGGCCAAAAGCATGTGCCCGGCTTTGCCGCCCTCCTTGACAATCAGAAGCCGCAGGTCATCGGGCGAGAACCCCTTTTCCCGCAGCACAAAGTATTTGGCAATGGCAAAATCCTCGCAATCGCCCCGCGCCTGACGAAAAAACTCGGCCGGAGCAACCCATTTTTCTTCCACGCCATATATTTCCCTGTCCGTGGCGCCCTCGGCCTGGAAATTGATAAACCCGCTGATTGCGGAAATTTTTTCCAACGGTTTCATGCGCGGCAGCGCTTTTTCCAGATTCAGCCTGCTCTCCTGCGAAATTTGCGGCAGACACGCCAGCGAGTCTTTCTGCCTTGCCGTGTCGCGTGCGTATGACCGCTGAACATACTGCCACTGCCGGGAATATTCCCGCCAGTCGGCCGCAGCGGCAGCCGTTTCCTCCTGCCGCGCCTTGCCGAGCACAACGCGCCAGCCGTCGTCCGCGGCAGCAGCCCGGGCGCAGAGCAGCGCGCACAGACACAGAAACAGAGCCTTCACGCTGTTCCCTGCCCGGTCGCGTATCCCGTATCCGGCGGCAAATGCGAGGCTGCCGCCGCCCGGCAGGCCAGTTCGTCGCAGCGTTCGTTTTCCGCGTGGCCCGCATGCCCCTTGAGCCAGTGAACGCGGATTTTGTGGCGATCCAGCAGAGGCAGAAGTTTTTGCCACAAGTCGATGTTTTTTACGGGCTTTTTGTCGGATTTCAGCCAGTTTTTTGACCGCCAGGAATCCAGCCAGCCTTTTTCCAGCGCATCGCTCACATAGCGTGAATCCGTGTACAGGCTCACTTCGCAGGGTTCTCTGAGGGCGGCAAGCCCTTCCAGCACGGCGATGATTTCCATGCGATTGTTGGTGGTCAAGGCAAAACCGCCGGAAAGCTCCTTCCGCGCGCCGGAATGCTGCAGCACCGCGCCCCAGCCGCCGGGGCCGGGATTGCCGAGGCAGGCGCCGTCCGTGTAGACAACGACTTTTTTCATGCGGCAAGCGTGCATCAATACCTGTAGCGGTCCGGCTTGTACGGACCTCCGACCTTGACGCCGATATAATCCGCCTGCTCTTGGGTGAGACGGGTCAGCTTCGCGCCGATGCGGGCCAGATGCAGGCGCGCCACTTCTTCATCCAGTTCCTTGGGCAAAACGTACACCTTCTTTTCGAGGCTTTTGTCAGTGGCCAGACGCAGCTGCGCCAACGTCTGGTTGGTAAAGCTGTTGGACATGACAAAGCTGGGATGGCCTGTGGCGCAGCCCAGATTGACAAGACGGCCTTCCGCCAGCACCACGATGCTGCGGCCGGAACGCAGCGTCCATTTGTCCACCTGGGGTTTGATGTTCACTTTGCTCACGCCCGGCGTTTTTTCCAGGTAGCTCATCTCAATCTCATTATCAAAATGACCGATATTGCAGACAACGGCCTCATCCTTCATGCCTTCCATGTGAGCGCCGGTGATCACGTGCAGATTGCCTGTGCAGGTGACAAAAATGTCCGCTTCCGGCAGCGCTTCTTCCACGGTAGTGACTTCATACCCTTCCATGGCGGCCTGCAGGGCGCAGATGGGATCAATTTCCGTCACCAGCACGCGCGCGCCAAAACCCCGCATGGACTGCGCGCACCCCTTGCCCACCTCGCCGTAGCCGATAACGCACACGCACTTGCCGGCCACCATGATGTCGGTGGCGCGCTTGATGCCGTCCGCCAAGGATTCGCGGCAACCGTACAGATTGTCGAATTTGGACTTGGTGACGGAATCGTTGACGTTGACGGCCGGAAAAAGAAGACGTCCGGCCGCTTCAAGCTGGTAAAGCCTGTGCACGCCGGTAGTGGTTTCTTCCGAAACGCCTTTCACGCGCGCCGCGACAGCCCGCCAGTGCCCGGGATTTTCCTTGTGACGCAAGGCCAGACGCTCCAGCACGCAGGCAAATTCCCTGTTGGCCGCGCCTTCCTTGAGCATGGCCGGATTCTTTTCCACATCCACGCCTTCGTGTATGAGCAGGGTGGCGTCACCTCCATCGTCAACAATGAGATCCGGCCCGGAGTCGTCCGGCCAGGTAAGGGCCATTTCCGTGCACCACCAGTAATCCTCCAGGCTTTCTCCCTTCCAGGCAAAAACCGCGGCAAGGCCCAGTTTTGCGACAGCGGCGGCGGCATGGTCCTGCGTTGAAAAGATGTTGCACGAAGCCCAGCGCAGATTCGCGCCAAGGGCATGCAGGGTTTTGATCAGCATGGCCGTCTGTATGGTCATGTGCAGCGAGCCGGTGACTCGCAGGCCCTTGAGGGGCTTTTGCGCCCCGTATCTTTGGATGCACTCCATCAGCCCCGGCATTTCGCGTTCGGCAAGCTGCATTTCTCTGGCGCCGAAATCCGCCAACCCGATATCCGCCACCTTGTATGGCAAAGTTAAATCCAGCGGCTTAACCATCACTTGTCTCCTTGCATGAAATGAACTAGTATTCTGACATTGATAACAGCCAGGGACGGCGCAGTCAATGCGGCGGGCGCGAAGGCCCCGCCGGCCCCTGGGGAATGACCTTGTATTTGTGATGAACGCTCGGCGCAAACGCAAAAAACTTGACGCCCCGCTCCATGCCGCAGCAGTGCTGGACGCCGTGTTCAGCGCTCTTGGCGCGGGGCCGGAGCATGCCCGCCTGATACAGCTGTGGAAAAACTGGAGCATGGTCATGGGGCCGGAGCTGGTGCCCCTTGCCCTGCCGCTGGGCGCACGCCGGAATCTGTTGCTCGTTGGCGCGCCGGACTCCATAGCCATTCAGGAACTGCATCTGCTGAACGCAGAAATTCTGGAGCGCGCCAACGCCTTTATGGAATGCCCCTTTTTCACAGCCGTCAACGTGAGCTTGTGTTTCGGCAAAACCGAACCCGGCATGCAAGGCTTTCTTCAAAAGCGCAATTAAAAAAATTTTAAATAACAACTTGGCGTTATACAAGTTAATGTAGATCTTCTAAAGAAAAACTTTAAAACCGCAATGCGAAGTTTTCGCGCATGAAATACCGTCCCGCCTTAAACAGATGACACAGCCGCCTTTAAAGGGTTTCCCTCTTCCGATGAAAAACCATGGCTCGCGGATACCGCAACAAGCGCCGCGCGCGGCCTCATCGCTTTATCCTCGACATTTTCAAGAAAACCGCAAAAAAAAATCTAGAGAACGCCGTATTTTTTATCCTGTAATATTGAATGATTATAAAAAATAAAAAAAATTTTTATGCGATCTTGCTGTTTTTTCACTGCGGTTCTTGACAAGTCTTTGCCTTCGGTGCTAGCGTTATTTCGCAGCTGCAACCCATTTTGCGCGCAAAGCGCCCCCTGACGCCGGAGGGACTCAATGAGCTCGGAAAACAATATGGAAAATATCTGCCTGAAGCATGATAACGGCGCGGACATTCAATTCTGCGGACGCCTTTTTTCAGAATGCTCCTGGTATGACGAAGAAAGCGGAGCTTTCACGCGCCAGAAGCTTTATGTGACGGACAGCAACGAGCAGGTATATTATATTGTGCGCAAAAACGGCGACGAACACAGCCGCCACGCCTACCGTCTTGTCGTGCAGGGAGACTCCTGCATCATTTTCAACGGCACCGCGGAAATCACACTGGGCTTTGACGCTCTGATGCTGGCTGTGCGCGGCATCTGCGGCATGGAAGACGGCGCAACGCCCACGCTCTCCCAAGTGGAGGACATGCTCAAAGCCGCCAATTCCTGACGAATCCCCGGCATCTGCACTCGCTCCCCCTCTTCCTCACACTGGCGGAGTTGCCTTTTTTCCCGCGCAGTAGGGCGAGCGCAAAAAGTAATTGGTCACCCAGGTCAGCCCCAGCACATAGAGCGCGGCGCTGATGCTGACCACCGTGTCCCACGGGGGGGCGGCAGACAGGGCCAGCCGCATGAGCAACGTGCCTATGACAAAACCGGAATTGCGGAACACGGCCTGAAACGTGGGCATATAACGTTGGGCGATGAGCACTAGGGCGATGTCGGCAAAAATGAGCACCGTATAGATACTTTCAAAAAAAGTGCTGTTTCGTCCGCCGTGAAAGAACAGCCAGGCGTCCCGCATGGCGAAACCGAAAAAAACCGCAAAAAGCGTCAGGGAAAGCAGTTTTTTGCTCATCACGTAGCGCATGCGCATTTCCGGCTTGTGAATGAATCGTTGCGGCCTGAACAGACGCATATAGGCGCACAGGCAGGCAAAAACGCACAGCGCGCCCAAGCCTGAAATGCCGATGTGCAGGATGGGCTGCAAATTGTTGACCACCGAAACCGGCTCCGGCAGCGTGGAAAGCTCTTTGAAGGCATTGCGCAGAAGAATAAGGGTGAGTATTTCAAACTGCTTGCCGATGGAACGCGAAATGGAACTGGAAATCGAGAGAATAAGCCCCATGACCTCCAGACCCAGAATCAGCGTAAAGGCGAGATGAATTGCGGCAAAGTGGCTGAGCGGCGTCAGAACGGCAAGCTGCGGCGGCAATAAATTCTGGCGGTTCAACTCAATGCCGATGAGGGCGCACACGTAGACCCAAAAAATAAGCAGCGCCACCCGGCGCTGCGTGCCCGGCCGCTCCCATGTCTGGTGCAACCAGTCAAAAACGTCGGTAAGCGGCTGCAGCCTGTCTATCAGCATATGGTTCCCCTGAAGCGGAGCATACAGCCCCGGACCGGAAGCGTCAAATGGCCGTGTCCTATTCCGCCTGCTCCGGGGAGATCGGGGGCGCAGGCCACAGACCGTCTGTGGCGAGGACTCTTACTATTTTGATTTTGTGGGGCTTGCCGAAAACATATACCATCAGATAGGGGATTTTCGGCATCGGCAGCTCACGCGTTCCCTCCACCCTGCCTTTTCTTCCGGCCAGCGGAAACTGCGCAAGCCTTTCGGCGGCGCGCCCGATATACAAAGTGATTTTCCTGCCCAGTTCCGGATTTCCCTGCTCCGTAAAAAAAGCTGCGGCCTTCTTCAAGTCGGCGTACGCGGATTTCGACCAGACTATCATTGCTCTCTCCCCCTCTCGGCATTTTTGCCCTGCGCGTGAGAGGCCACGCGATTGGCCTGCAAGTCGTCAAGCCCCTGGCGGACGGCCCTGTCAAACCAGAACAAATTGTCAAGATGGCCGGCCACAGCCTCCTTTATGATTTCAGATCGCGTGCAGGCCCTGTGTGCCGCTGCCTCATCCAAGCGGGCCAGCATATCCGGCGCAAAACGGATACTGACAACTTGGGCTAATTGAGTTGTCGCAGAAGACATAATACCTCCAAACTAATATTACATATGCTCAATTCGTCTATTCTGCAAAGTATTACAGATGTAATTCAATTGTATTGAGCTCCTATTAGAATCAATATATAGCATTATTTTACGATGTCAATTTATTTTTACTCCTTTGTTGCGCGAGCAACAGATCATTTTATGCCCATCCTGTTTTTTCTGACCAATTTAAAGACAATAATTGTATTTTTTTCATATGGTTTCTGGCTATCACTACGAATCGCATCGGCGGAAGCGGCCGGGATTGCGGATTCACCCATTCCTCCCGGCAGGCAGACGCAACAGGCGACCGGCGCATTTCCGGAAAACGGGAAGAACCTTGCGGGAGCTGTCAGCTTAGCAAGCGTTCAGGGGAATTTTCCGGCTGACTGGATGCGCGGCGTGTTACGGCAAGGGAAAAGTGGGCAATTTCCGCCACGGAGAAAAAGCAGACAACGCTCTTCCGCCGCACGCGGCATGCTGTCTCTTGTTCAACGGCGTATGGCAAGCAGCGCAACATCGCTGTTGCGCAACACGCGTTCCGTCACAGACCCCAGAAGAGCGTCTTCCAGCGTATCGCGGCCGTCGGTAAACATGATTATCAGGTCAACCTGCTCTTCGTGGGCAACGCGAACAATGGTTTCCGCCACAGTACCGGCTTCAACGCGAAGCACGAAGGGAGCGCTTTCCGCAACCCCCACGACTGACCGCAGAACGCCAAGTCCTTTTTCCTCCTGCTCCCGCATGATCTGCATGTGCGCCTGTCCGCCGACCAGCCCGGGTATCGGCTCCGTGACATGGAGCAGGAACAGTGCTTCGGGCTGTAAGGCCAGCGCGTGCCGGAGAACGGCTCGGGAGCGGGCTTCAAGATTTTTTGCGCTGACGGGCGCGAGTATTTTTGAATACATGTCGGCCTTCCAAGGTGGTAATGCCATGACGCGCAAACGTCAAAACGCGATGCGCGGGCTGGCCGGCGGGGAATGTTTTAGCGGAAATCCGTTGCCCCGCCATTATTCCATGCGGCAATGGCCTTGCATGTCAACTCTTTTCAAAATATAAATCAATTTACAATAATTGCAAATAATTTTATACACCGCCGCATGGCTTCAGTCGCGTTTGCCCCGTCTCCCGGCCAGAGCCGTCTGAACGTCATACTGCCCGGCCTGGCGGAAGACGCGGCCTTTGGCGGCATGACCTCGGCGCTTGAACTCGCGCGGCATCTGGCGCCCGGTTATGAGGCCTGCCGTTTCGTCTCCCTTTATGACGACGCGGCCCGCTTCCGGCAAAACAACGCCTCCCCGCATCGGCTCATCGGCGCGGCGGAGTGTTTTTTCGCCTCATCAGGCAGGCCGCTGCCCTGCCATTCCCGTGATGTTTTTCTTGTCACCTACTGGACGGGGTTCGCATTCTGGGAGGCCGCGCACAATGCGCGGCTGCGCCACGCTCTGCCGTCGCTGCCCTTTTACTATTTCATTCAGGATTATGAACCCTCCTTTTCCCCGTTCGGACAAAAACACGCGCTCGCGCTCAAAAGCTACGCTTACGGCGAACTCACGCACGCGGTCGTCAACTCGGGCTGGCTGGCTGAACATCTGAAGAAACACGGTCACGCCTTTGCCAGGGAATATGTGCTCACCCCTTCCCTGAACAGGGATATCGCCGGCTGGCTGCAAAAAACCGATTTCCGCCTTCCGCCGAAGGATGACGGGCGGACTGTCATCCTTTTTTACGGGCGGCCCGGACTGGCGCGAAACTGTTTTGAACTGGGAATTGAAACATTGAGCCGTTTCTTTTCCGGCCTGCCTCCATCCGGACGCCGACGCTTTTTGCCTTTGAGCGTCGGACTGCCGCACGGGGATGTGGCGCTTGCCGACGGAGCCGTGTTGAAAAGCCTGGGGCGCCTGCCCATACATGAATATATCGCCCTGCTCGCCAAAGCCCATGTCGGGCTTTCGCTCATGATATCACCCCACCCCTCCTATCCGCCGCTGGAAATGGCCCTCTTCGGCATGCCCACTGTCACCACTGATTACGGCAGCAAAAAAATGCGGGAGGCCCATCCCCTGCTGCTCTCCGCCCCCTGGCCGGAAGTCGGCGAGCTTCTCCCCTTGCTGCGCGAAAGCGTCGCCAGGGCGCAAAAACTCAAGCCCGTCGCCCAGAAAGCGGTCCTGCCCAATGTGCTCAGCAAACTGGACTGGCCGGAAAACTTCGCCTCGCTCAACATCGCGCCCATCATGCCCTGAAAAGCGGCCCGGCCGGCCCGCGATCAGGACCGCAGGAGGATTTCCTCCCACACCCTGCGGCAGTTCTGCCCGTCCCGCAACGCAAAAAAAGTTGCGGCCCTGTCGGCGTATACCCGGTGCTGCGCAAAACCGTTTTTCATGCAAGCGATAATTCCGGATGCCGCGTCTTCAACCGTGCGCGTTACCGGGCCAAAGCCGTCCTCGTCAAAGTGAAAATATCCCGGCTTTGCGAGATGCTCCTGAAAAAAAGGCGGCGTTTCGTCAAACTGATAGTAGAGGATCGGGCGGTTCAGCAGGGCAAAATCCATGGCTATGGAGGAGTAGTCCGTCACCATCATTGCGGCGTCAACCAGCAAATCTTGTATGGATTTCAGCTTGTTCCAGGATATTGCGGAAAAAGCCGGGCCGGGAGTGAAGGCACGCAGAAAAACATCGAACTGCGGGTGCGGCAAGAACAACAACCTTGATCCGCTCTCCAGCGCGGCCCGATTGAGCGCGGGATCATTGAGCAACGCGTTCCAGGCCGTGAAGTAATCGCTGTTCAGAAAAATGTCTTCCGTTTGTTGCAGACGCATGCGCCATGTCGGGCAAAAAAGCACGTTCCGAGCGGGCCGGGCGCTTTCCGCCTTTTGCAGGAGCGCGTCATGACGCGGAATTCCGGCAAGGGCGGCTTCCTTTGCCGTGACTTTGTATCCGCCGTTGATAATGGAATCATACTCGCGCTGCGCTGAAGCGACGAGCAGGTCTATACGGTAACGATTCAGCCAGTCGGCGAGATCGCCCATGACAACGCCATGCTGCAGAAAGGCAAATTTGTATCTGTAAAGCCAGAAAGCGCATATTCCCGCGGGAGCGAGTATCGCTTTGCCTATATGGGAAGAGATAAGCCAGGCCGCGCGAAAAAGCGCCTGAAGATGCTGATGCCTCCTGTACGGCAGAAGATTGAAACCCTCTTCCGCCAGACGTTTCCAGTCAACGGAATCAGGGGCAAGAACAAAGTACAGCTGGTTTTGCCGTGGCGTATTGCCCCTGCACCAGCGGTACAAGTGCTCGGCGTTGTCGTCGGCCTTGTGCGGCCTGTCCATGAAAAGCAGGCAGCCCCCGTAGCGTTGCCCGGCCTCAGGCGTGAGCGAGGCGTCCAGGGCTCTTCTGGCTTCCGCAGACAGCCTCTTTTCCAATTCCGCAAAAGAAAAACCGGTATTTTTCCGCATGGCAGAGCCGCCGGCAAAAATCAGCCTCCGCTGACGAGGCCTGAAGTTACGTAGTGAAAGTCATATTGTTTTTCCATATCCTCCCGCCGCAGATTTTCAGGCCATGAGGCCTCAAGCTCCGCCAGCGCTTCCGCCGGGAGCGACGCAGCGAAAATACTTTCCAGCCAGGGGAATGAGGAGACGCCGGCGTTCGCCCCGGAGAGAGGAAAGCCCAGCGCGGCCAGATCTTCCCGCATGAGCGCCGATACGGCCGGGTACGGCCGGAAAAAACGCAGGGCGGCGGCAATCACGCCGCCGGACGTCAATTGTCCAGAAGGCGGGCGGCCGTTCCCGCTTTGCGCCACGCCAGCCTCCGTCATCCCGGCGCGATGTGGCGCCTTTTCCTGGGCCTGCGCAACAAAGACAATCACTTTGACAAGCTCAATATAGAGAAAAGCCATCTCCCCGCTTTCACGTCCATACCGCAAGGCCCTTTCAAGGTGCCCCCGCAATGTCGCCGCCACCCGGCCGTCCTGATTGCGTATCGCGGCACAAAAGCGGCCTATCAGGTTATAGGCCATGTTGCGGCGCCAGTACTGCAGCCTGTGCAAACGGCGCTTTTCATAGACCGGATATCTGTTCGCCCGTATGAGAGTAAAGCCGGCGCGCACGGCGGCCACGGAAAACCAAGCGTCTTCGTGCGTCGCGCCGCCATAGCCGTCAAGCCCGCCGAAAGCGTTCCACAATGCTCCGCGGAAAAGCCAGCAGCCGGCGGAGACAAAGAGCGCGGAATAATTGTTCCTGGCGGGCCTCGCCAGTCTGTGCAGGGCGCGGGAGAGATAGTTGTCCGCCAGAGCCGGTATGATGGTGGCGCCGACCAGGGCCACTTTCGGATCGGCCAGCAGCGGCAGGGCATTGTGGAGCCAGCGCCGGTGCGGGCGAATATCGCAATCCAGGGAGAGCACGACATCCCCCCGTGCGGCGCCGATGCCCAGACGCTTTGCCTGGGCGGGGCCGCGATTGCTTTCCGTGCGCACAACGCGCACGCCCTCCGGCGCCGGAAAAGGAACGGCCGATCCGTCGTCCACGACAACGATTTCATCCGGACGCGCGAACGACGGAACCGTCTTCAGCAAATCCAGCGCAAAATCGTGATCATTATAGGTATACGTGACAAGGCTCAGCAGCATGGGGCCTTCCGTATTGCGCGGGCGGCGGGGTTTCCGGCGGCGCTTGCCAAACGGGACTTCAGGCTTTACATACTCTCCATCGTTTCATTCCACGGGAAAAGATCCGCCGGAAATACTTACACCGGCTTCGCGGCTTGTCAAACCATTTTCCCTTGCGCAGAAACAGAAGGACTCCCGATGGACAGCAGCAGGCGCGGCATCCGTATTGAAAAGGCCCGGCAGCACAATCTCAGAAACATCAGCCTGACCATACCCCGCGACGAACTGGTGGTGATCTGCGGCCCGTCCGGCTCCGGCAAGTCCACGCTGGCCTTTGACATTGTCTATGCCGAAGGGCAGCGCCGCTATGTGGAATCCCTCTCGGCCTACGCCCGGCAGTTTCTGCCCAAAATGGACAAGCCGGATGTGGAAAAAATCGAAGGGCTTTCTCCGGCGATTTCCCTGGAACAGCAGAGCGTTTCGCGCAATCCACGCTCCACTGTGGGCACGGTGACCGAAATCCACGATTTTTTGCGCGTGTTCTTTGCGAGGCTCGGGCGCATGCACTGCCCTTCCTGCGGCCGCCCCATTGAAGCCCGCTCGGCGGATGAAATCATCAGCGATATTCTCAGGCTGCCCGAGGGCGCAAAATTCATGATCATCGCGCCGCTGGTGGAACTGCAAAAAGGCACCCAGGCGGAGAAATTCAAGAAACTCAAGGCCGAAGGCTTTGCCCGCGTGCGTGTGGACGGCGTATTTTACACTCTGGACGATGTTCCCGCTCTGGACAAAAACAAAAAACACACCGTCGACCTGGTGGTGGACCGCCTTGTGGCCAGGGAAGGCATGCGCAGCCGCCTTGCCGACTCCGTGGAACTTGCCCTGCGTTGCGGCGAGGGCAGATTGATTCTGCACGAGCCGGACGCCGCGAGGACAAAGGGAACCACTGGAGACACCGTCCACTCCACCACCTCCGTGTGCCCGCACTGCCGCATCTCCCTGCCGGCGCCAAGCCCGCAGCTTTTTTCCTTCAACGGCCCCCAGGGGGCCTGCCCGCGCTGCGTGGGACTGGGCACCATAGACTATTTCGAACCGCGCCTCATCGCGCCCAACAGGGGGCTTTCCCTCAAAGCGGGCGCGCTCCTGCCCTGGGGCGGCAAAACTCTTGCCCGTTATGAAACCGCTCTCTCGGCCCTGGGCAAACGTTTTGCCTTCGGCCTGTCCGCCCCCCTGGAGCAGTTTTCCAACGAGGCCCTGGCGGCGCTCTTTTACGGGGAGGACGAACGCGGCAAAGCCGCCAGCACCTCTCTGGGCCTGCGCCGCAACTGGATGGGCGGCAACGTGGCTCTGGGCGCCGCCGGAGACTATCAGAGCGAGCATTTTGTCCATGTGCGGGAAAAATCCCGCATTGATCACGCCGACATGGCCAGACGCTGGCCCGGCGTTATTCCGCTGCTTGAGGCGGGCATGCAGTACGGCGACGCCTGGCGGGAAGAGCTGGCCCGTTTCCGGCAGTCCACCAGCTGCCCGGACTGCAAGGGGGCGCGCCTCAGGCCCGAGGCCCTCGCCGTGCGCGTGGATGACCTGAACATTGCGGAATTCTGCTCCCTTTCGGTGGAGCGGTCTCTCGCATGGCTGCAGGCCCGCGCCTTTGACGGCATGCGCGAACGCATCGCCGAGCCGCTGCTGAAGGAACTCACGCGCCGCCTGTCCTTCATGCTCAATGTCGGGCTGGAATACCTCTCCCTGGAACGCTCCATGATCACGCTTTCCGGCGGCGAAGCGCAGCGCATACGCCTGGCCTCCCAGCTCGGCTCAGGCCTTGTGGGCGTGACCTACGTGCTGGACGAGCCTTCCATCGGCCTGCACCCGCGCGACAATCAGCGCCTGCTGGGCACGCTGCGCTCCCTGAAGGAACGGGGCAACACCGTGCTGGTGGTGGAACACGACGAGGCCACCATCCGCGCGGCCGACACGGTGATTGAGCTTGGCCCCGGCTCCGGTTCCCAGGGCGGGGAAATCATGTTCCAGGGCACGGCGGAGGAACTCGTCAATTCGGCCAACACCCTCACGGCCCGCTATCTGCGCGGGGACGAGAGCATCCCCCTGCCGGAGGCCCGGCGCGGGGGCCGGGGCGAAATTGTGCTGCGCGGCGTCACCACTCATAACCTGCGCGGCATCGACTGCCGCATCCCCCTCGGCGTGCTGACCTGCGTGACCGGGGTTTCCGGATCCGGCAAAAGCTCCCTGGTGGTGGACACCCTGTACAAGCATCTGGCCATCGGCCTTGGCCTGCGCGTGGACCAGCCGGGCAGCATAGGCGGCCTCGACTACGCGGGCGGGCAGAGCGTCGAGCGGCTGGTAGCCATTGACCAGACGCCCATAGGCCGCACGCCGCGCTCCAATCCGGCCACCTACACCAAAATTTTCGACGAGATACGCCATATTTTCGCCATGACGCAGGACGCCAAACGCCGCGGCTATACCCCGGGGCGTTTCAGCTTCAATGTGCGCGGCGGCCGTTGCGAAGCCTGCGGCGGCGACGGCCAGGTGCGCGTGGAAATGCACTTTCTGCCGGACGTCCACGTCACCTGCGACGTGTGCAAGGGCAGACGCTACAACCACGAAACCCTGGAAGTGCGCTACAGGGGCCTCAATATCGCGGAAGTTCTGGATTTGACCGTGCACCAGGCGCGGGAGCTTTTCGAGAATTACCCGGGCCTTGAACGGCGCCTTGCCGTGCTGGAAAAGGTGGGGCTGGAATATCTGCGCCTGGGGCAGCCGGCCACCACTCTTTCCGGCGGCGAAGCCCAGAGAATCAAAATTTCGCGGGAACTGGGCAAAAAATCCCTGCCCGGCAGCATGTATATTCTGGACGAGCCGACCACCGGACTGCACATGCACGAAGTGGGCAAACTCATCAAGGTGCTGCACGCCCTGGTGGACAAAGGCGCAAGCGTGGTGGTGATTGAGCACAACACCGACATGATCCTCGCGGCCGACCATGTTCTGGACATGGGCCCCGGCGGCGGGGAGAAGGGCGGGCTGATTGTTTCCGCCGGAACGCCGGAAGCCATTGCGGCGGATCCCGATTCCGTGACGGGCCGCTTTCTGACGCGGGAAAGGACAGACAGGCGCAGGCGTAACCCGCGAAAATCTGTTGAGGGCGCGGGGGAATGATGCCCCTGCCGGGGGATCTCAAGGGGGCAAAGCTCCCTCAAGAGAATAAGGCAGCGTTTCCTTGCGGAGACATTACAAAACAAAGCTCAGTTGGTTCCCTGCACCCGTGCCCGGAGGGCGGCAATGTCCGCCTGCTCAATCAGCTAATGTGCTATTGACAAGTGTTGCTGTGCGCCGTAGCGTTCAATCCGCAGAGCGGATTGTTGCTTCTTGGTGTCGCGATTCTTGCAGGTCAAGCGGCGCGTCGACCGCGCCGGTCGGGTAAAAACGGATGACCTATTACGCATCATTATGCGCCATTGCCAAAGATGAAGATCCCTACCTTGTTGAATGGACAGACTATCACTGCAGTATCGGTTTCGAGCACATCTACGTCTACGACAACAACAGCGACCGTCCTGTGCGCGACACGCTCAGGGATTATGTATGCGCGGGGCTGGTAACGGTTGTGGATTTCCCCTTGGAAGTCGAACAGCAGTTGGCGGCCTACGCGGATTGCCTCGCCGTTTACGGCACCGGCACGGAATGGATGGCGTTTGTTGACATAGACGAGTTCATCGTACCGAAGCGTTGCGACGATATCCGCGATCTTCTGGACAACTACCGTGATTACGGCGCGCTGGGCGTCCACTGGAAGGTGTTCGGCTCAAACGGACTGGACCGGAGACCAGAGGGCGGCGTACTCGACAATTATACACGCGTGGTCCGCGACGACACACATATCAAATCCATAGTGCGTCCGGCCGTGACAGTCGGGGTATCCACGCCGCACAGTTTTCTCTACCGGCAGGGGTGGTACTGCGTAAACGAAGATAAGGTGCCTGTAGCTACCTTCCAGTCCTATCATACGGCAAAACGCGTGCAGGTCAACCACTATTACTTTAAATCCTTTGAAGAATTCCAGCAGAAAATCAAGCGGGGGATGCCAACGCTGAACAAAAACGGTGTGCGCCGGCGCGGCCCCGAGGCGTTGAGGGATTTTGCCGTCCAGGCTCTGGAGCCGGGCCGGCCGGACAATGCCGTCCTGAAACTGCGCGCCCGGAGAAAGCAGGACGGCCCGGTATCGTCCAACGCCACGGCGCTGCGCCTCGGTGATTGCCTCACCCCATGCGCGGAATTTCTTGAAACTGCCGCCAGACATCTCGCGCAAGGCAATCCGGCGGCGGCCGGGGAAGTCCTGAAACGCTGTCTGCGCTACCACGATGCTCCTCCGGTTTGGGCTGTTGCTGCGCAATTTTGCCTGCTTACCGGCGAAAGGGACCACTGTTTCGGATTCCTCGGCAAACTGTTGCGTGACGTGAACTCTCCCTTCCGTGATGCGGCATACCGCTGCCTCGCCGACTATTACCGCACTGGAGGAGATACGGAAACGGCGCAGAACCTGCTCCGTTCCTTAGGGAAATGCTGAACAATTCAATCGCGCAAGGCCGATTTGCCCTCTCGGCATCAGTCTTGCCGCGCACCGTCTTCGCAACCGATGCCTGCTCCTGCACGCGCTGTTGAACAGCCGCGCCGCCGATCCCGGGCAGTTTCCCCTCCCCCACAAAGCTGTCCCACGCATAGCTTGCGCCTGCACGCAAAGCGGTCTTCGCTACCGTTTCTCCAGGCCGTGCAAAAAAATCCCCACGGCGCTTTCAATGATTTTTTCCCTTTCTTGCTGTTCGGGAGCGGGGCGAAGGCGAAGAAGCACCTGCAAGTAAACATTGTCGCGCAACATGCCGACAAACTGGCCGGCCGCGAGGCGCGTGTCCTGACAGAAGATTTCTCCCCTTTGCCGGGCCAAATCAAAGAGCGCGGCAAAACTTTCCGCTGCGCTCCCGGGGCCGGCTTCAAAATACGCCTGGGCGAATTCAGGGAAGCGGGCGCCGTCCGCCAGCGCAAGCCTGGACAGATCCAGCACGGACGGACTGAGAAGGGCTGAAAGCAGCCTGTCGGCGGAGCCGGACAAGTTTTCCCGCAGGCTGCCTCCCGTATCAAAATCCTGCCGCAGGGGAGCAAGGGCCAGATCGGCTATTTCCGCGATCAACGCCCTGAAAAGCTCTTCCTTGCCGCCAAATCGCGTATAGATGCTGCGCCTGGACCCCCCGGCGCGGCGTATGATTTCGTCCAGGCTGGCTGCCCCGTACCCCTTTTCCAGAAAGACCCCCAAGGCCGCCTTGCGCAGCACTTTCTCCCTCTGCTCCGCGGGCAGTCTTTTTTTACCTTTACCGTCAGAATTCTTCTCCGGCACGGGAACTCCTTTTTGGTATTTCGCAATACTTTTTTCTTGACTTGGTACTAAAGAATACCGTATATGTCAATCGGTACTGTTGAGTACCAAAAGGGGCCTGAACAATGAATCGAAGAAAAGTTTTGTATATCAGCGCGATAGCGATTATATCAGGGCTTTTTGCCATATGGGCTGCTCTCACGCTGAGCGCCTCGTTCCGCGCCACTGCCACGGACAACGCCTATGTTCAGGCCGATATTACGGCAATCGCGCCGAAAGTGGCCGGTTATGTGACTGAGGTGCCCGTGGGAGACAACACGGCTGTCAAGGCGGGGGATTTGCTCTTTGCCGTCGATGAACGCGATTACGCGGCCAGGGCTGAACAGGCCGGGGCGAACGTTCTGGCGGCGGAATCCTCCGTTTCCCATGTGGAGGCCGCCATCACGCTGCAATACGCGATCATCCGCCAGGCGGAGGCGCAACTCGCTTCCGCGGCGGCCGCGCAAAAACATTCTCTTCAGGAAAGCGCCAGACAAGGACGGCTTCGTCAGGAAAAAGCCACTACGGAACAAAAATTTGAGGATTCGTTACGAAATAAAGCCCAGGCGGACGCCGCCCTGGCCGGAGCTCAGGCGAACCTTGACGTGCAGGCCAGGCAGCTTGACGTGCTGGCCGCCCGATTGTCTTCCGCCCGCGCCGTCCTCGCCCAGGCCCGGGCGGCGCTCTCCCTCGCCCGTCTGGACCTTGAGCATTGCCGCGTTCACGCCCCTTTTGACGGGGTGATCGGCAACCGCAAAGCCCGCGTCGGACGCTACGCCACACCCGGCTCTTCTCTTCTCGATCTGGTTCCTCTGCGGGATGTCTGGATTGTCGCCAATTTCAAGGAAACTCAGCTGGAGCGTATTCGCGTCGGCCAGGATGCGCGGATTACCGTGGACGGGTATCCGGGAGCGGTCTTGGCGGGGGTGGTGGACAGCCTCGCTCCGGGAAGCGGGTCCGCCTTCAGCCTACTGCCCCCCGATAACGCCACGGGCAATTTCGTCCGCGTGGTGCAGAGAGTTCCCGTCAAAATTACCCTGAAGGAAAATACTCTGAAAGGGCTGCTGGTGCCGGGGCTTTCCGTTTGCGTGGCCGTTCTGCCGGACCCGGAAAAACAGCCGGAGCATGCGCATGGCTTCCACGATTGAACGCGCGGGCGCGCGCAAAAACGCCGTCCCCCGTCTCCTGCTGCTTGCGGGGATTCTTCTGGCGGGGCTGGCTGAAGCCTTTACAGGCACAGCCCTTTCTTTCGGGCGGCTTGACATGTGGGGCGATCTGCATACGACGTCCGATGAATTCGCATGGCTGGATGTCGGGTACACCGCCGCCAAACTGTGCGGATTCATGGCGACGCCCGCGCTGTTCTCCCGCTTCCGGCCGCTTCGCGTCATGCTGACGGGCGGCGCTGTCCTGACGGTGTTCAGCGTCCCCATGACCTGCACAGTCAGCCTGTTCCCGCTCCTGTTTTTCCGGGCGGCGCAGGGCGCGGCGGGCGGCGTCATTCTTGTGGGCGGGCAGACCATGCTTTTCCATGTGTTCAGCCGGAAACGGCAACCGGTGGCGCAACTCTTCTTCGCTTTCGGAGCGATAGTCGCCCCGGCCACATTCGTGGCGTCCCTCCAGGGCTGGATGGTCGATGTTCTGACGTGGGAAGCGATCTTTCTCGCCGCCGCGGCGTTCGGCATGGCCGCC
>JAISOT010000003.1 GCA_031275465.1 Desulfovibrio sp. | reverse complement strand
TATGCCGAAACATTGCTGACTTCGGAGGATCTGTCCGCGGAGTATCGCGAGTTTGCCGGGATAATCCATAAACACGCGAGCACGCTCGCCAGGGTGATCAGCGATCTGCTGGCCCTGGCAAAGATTGAAAACGCGCGGGAAAATATCGCGCTTGCTCCCGTAAACGCCCGGACGGTGCTGGAAGACGCCCTGGAGGCCTGCCGGGAACAGGCTGAATCCAAAAATATAACATTTTCCGTTGACCTGGCCGAAAAATTCGTTTTGGCGAACGCGCCGCTGCTGACGCAGGTATTCCGCAATTTGCTGGAAAACGCCTGCCGGTATTCCCCGTCCGGGGGCGAGGTGAGCATTTCGTCCGGAAAGGACGGGGAAAAAGTGCTGTTTACCGTGGCGGACAATGGCTCCGGCATCCCTGGCGAGGTTTTGCCGCGTATTTTTGAACGGTTTTATCAGGTAAAAAAAGAACGCAACAGCGGCACATCGGGCATTGGCCTCGCCATCTGCAAGCACATCATTGAACGCCACAACGGGCGCATCTGGGCCGAAAGCCCCCATGCCGGCAAATCCACGGCCATGCTGTTCACTTTGAGTGCGCCCCAGCCTTTTTTCAAGGCGGAACAATGACCCTGAACTGCAAACTGACCGCGCGCGGCGTGAATTTTTTTTACGGCTCCAATCAGGCCCTCCATGACGTGAGCATGGATTTCCCTGAAAACCGGGTTACCGCGCTCATCGGGCCTTCCGGTTGCGGCAAGAGCACCTTTTTGCGCTGCCTGAACCGCATGAACGACCTTATTTCCGGCGCGCGCGTCCAGGGGGAAATTCTCCTGGACGGAAGCGACATCAACGCGGCGCGCATGGATGTTGTCGCCCTGCGGCGGCAGGTGGGGATGGTTTTTCAAAAGCCCAACCCTTTCCCCAAAAGCATTTTTGAGAATGTGGCTTACGGACTGCGCGTGAACGGCATGAAAAACGCTTCGGACATACGCGACAAGGTGGAGGAGGCTTTGCGGCGGGCCGCCATTTTCGATGAAGTCAAGGATCGTCTGGATTCGTCGGCTCTGGGGCTTTCGGGGGGGCAGCAGCAAAGGCTGTGCATTGCCCGGGCGCTTGCGGTGGATCCGCAGATCCTGCTCATGGATGAGCCGGCAAGCGCTCTTGACCCCATTGCCACGCAAAAGATTGAAGAGGGCATTCACGATCTGAAACACCGTCTTACCATCATTATCGTCACGCACAACATGTCGCAGGCCGCGCGCGTATCCGACAGGACGGCGTTCTTTTACCTGGGCAGGCTGATTGAGGAAGGGGCCACAGAGGCCATGTTCACGCGCCCCAAACTGAAACAGACGGAAGACTACATCACGGGCAAATTCGGATGAACGAAAAAAAAACACAGATCCAAAAGGGTATCGCCCAGCTCCGCACCCATTTTCTGGTCATGTGCGCCACTGTGGGCATTGCCGTTGATGAGGCGTGCGTGGCCCTGACAACGGGCAACATGGGTCGGGCCAGCGCGGTGGTTGACGGAGACGCCGCCGTCGACGCCCTTGAAAACGAGATTGATGAAATGGCGCTTTCGCTGTTGGCGCGGTATCAGCCGGTGGCCTATGACCTGCGTTTCATAGTGGCCACCCTGCGAATGGTCGGCGATCTTGAGCGCATAGGGGACGAGGCGGTCAGCATCGCCGAGCGCGCCATTGTCCTGCACGAACTGCTGCCGGAACCTGTTCTGTCCGCTGTGGGCAGGTTGATGGGCACGGCGACCGTCAACTACAAGAAAGCCGTTGAGGCCTTCCGTTCCGCGGACATTGAGCAGGCCCTGGATATCTGCCGCAGCGAGGATGAAACCATGCAGATGGAAGTGACGGCCCTGCACCGCATCATGGACTGTTTTTGTTCGGATGGCGGCAGAGGCGGCGGCCAGTCATACATCGGAATGCACGGAATTTTGATCTGCCGTTCCCTGACGCGGATATGCCGCCGTTTGTCAAATATTGCCGAGCAGACCTATTTCATTGCGGAAGGCGTCAACATAAAGCATGTTTCGTTTGTCTAGCTGTAGATCCCCAACCACTGCGCAATGGGATCAAACGCCCGGAACCGGGAATTTCGGCGGGAGCGTGCCGGAGAAGAGGCTATGGAGAGGCGATTTTCACGTAGCCGGTTTTTTCCACCAGTTCCTGACCCTGCGGGCCCCGCATCCAGTCCAGAAAAGGTTGTATGTGCGGGTTGGGATTGTCTTTGACCGTGACGGCGTAGAGATCGACCACACAGGGGTATTGTCCTGAGGCGATGGTTTCTGGAGTTGGGGGGATTCCGTCGAGCGAGAGCATCTTGATCCGTGGTTTTTTGCCCATGCCGGTGAGGAAGAAACGGAAGGAATACCCCAAGGCGGAAGGCGCGTTGCGGTATTCCGAAATCCGATCCACCGAACCGCCCATGGAGGCGACGACCCGGTCGAGGAGGGGCTTCTGCAGCGGGGTGTCGCCCATAAACCGGAGCATGACGGTCTGGCTGCCGGAGTCTTGCGGGCGCTGGAACGCGATGATCGTCTCTTCCGTTCCTCCCACGTCCTTCCAGTTGTCGATTTTGTCGCTGTAGATGTCCTTTATCTGCCGCGCGCTCAGGCCGGCGACCGGATTTTGCTCGTTGACGAAAAAAACGAACGCCTCTCTGCCGATAGGCGTCAGAACAAGTTCTTTCCCTGCAGCCGCCGCGAGCCGCATCTGCCCTTCCGAGGGATGCGCGCCGAAAAAGATGTCCGCTTCGCCTTCCACCAGCCGCTCGAACCCGTATATCGTATTTGTGAAGGTTATCGGCGCGCGCTCGTTCTGCCCGATGGCATCGTAATAACGAATGGCCTTGTCGGCAAGCGGCGGCAGATCCGCGTAACAGGCTCCGGCAAAGGCCGCGTATACCGGAAAGGCCGCCTCGGCCCCGTCAAGCACAGGCAGATCTTTCGTGCCCCTGATGACGAACGCGGCGGGCTCGTCGAGGCGCGGCGTGACGGCGTCCGGGATGCGGGGGTCATACTGTTTCAGGTCGGTGCTGGAAAAGCCGTCCACTCGCTCGAAGCCGTGGCCTCGCCGCTTTTGGTATGTGATGTCGTCATGGACGTCATGGCCGATAACCGCGAGAGGAGCGCAGAGCAGACAGCAGAAAAGGATACGAGCGGCAGCGCCGAAGCGAACCTTGTCTTCACGCCGTTGCTCGCGCCAGACAAATCCCACCAGCAGGCCGGTTATATACAGATGAGGAGCGAAACGCAGGGGGGACATGGCCAGCCCCCAAAAGCCGATGACCAGAACAGCCGGGAAACCGGATAGGTTCTTCGACATTCACTGTGGAAATAGCCCTTAAAGCAAAGCAGTGATAGGTGCCCCTATCAGGTAAATCATGGTGATAAAATTCAGGGCATTTCTGTATCCACGTGCTCTGGCTCTG
>JAISOT010000213.1 GCA_031275465.1 Desulfovibrio sp. | reverse complement strand
GGGTTGCCTTGCCGGACAGATACGCCTCGACCGCTATTTTTCGAATCTCAGGGCTTGCTATGCTCATGAGTTCAGCATAAAAAAATATTTAGACTATTTCAAGTGTGAAATGCTCTAGCGAAGAAAAATGAAATTCTTTCTGTTGACGCGGTGGTATGACGCGCGTATTTTTCGCAAACCAGCCCTGCGAAAACAGGGTCGGCAGAGAGGCAGCCGACGTGGACGCGAAACATCCAAAAAACGGTACCCTGCGCTGGACAGCGGAAACTCTGTACAAGCTCATTGAGAAAGGGGAGAAGGAGCGCGCCCGGCCGGAAGAAGCGGAAGGCGAAAGCGGCCACGGCATTCTTCGGGGAGAGATTTTGCCGGATGCTCAGGACATTATGCCTGACGCGCCGGCGCATCCGTTTTTTGACCGAGGCAGGCAGCCGGTCCACGATATGTTTTCCGTCGCTGACGAGGTGGAGGCAGCCAATGAGGGATCCCCCGCCTTCGGTTCCAGTCTCGCCGCGTCCGCTCCTGACGGCCTGGCCGACGGGACCGAGTTTGTCGGCGGCGAAGGCGATGACTCTCTTTTCGGCGACGGGGTTGACGGTTATCTTTTCAGCAGCGCGGATGCCCCTTATCCGGATGGGGAACCCGGCGGCAGCCTCTACGGCGGGGTCGGGGATGACGCCATTGTCTACAACCCCTCGGATGCCGCTGGCGGCGGCGCGGATATAGACTTTCTGCTGGTGAAGGAGCCGGACGGCGCCAAGATCGACAATTTCCGCCTCAAAATCGCGAACGCGGAGGATGAGGAAACGCCAGGCACGGATGTCATTATTTACGGCGAGGATGTGGCCGGCCTGACCAGCCTGAAGGCCCTCGCCGATATCGGCGTCACGGTGGACGGCGGAAGAATCTCTGTGGACGATCACGACAGCTGGATGTGGGGAAGGGGCAATTCCCATGGCGAATACACGACGTTCACCGGCAGCGACAAGGAGGGGCACAGACTGATCCTTGATGTGCTGACGGAGGATCTGCTGAAAAAAATCGGCACTGCCGAATAATCGCCGACGGGCGCCAAACCGCGCGATAACGGCCCGCGCCGTCCCATGCGGGAACGGGGATGGCGCGGGCTGCTGCGTTCAAAAAAGGGCGTCATCCGCGAAAGGCACGCCGGAGCAATGCCGTTTTTGCATTTGCGTCTGAGCGCGCTTTTGGACAGCGGCACCGGTTTCTGTTACGGAAAGAATATGGCGGAACTGTTTTTGTTGTCCGGTCAGGCGCGGATTCCGCAAGAGACGCCGTCCGCCTCTCTTGTCGCGCATTTCGAAGCCTGGGATGTTCCCGAAGGGGTGATTTCCCTGCCGGCGCGGCTTCAGGAGGAGCTGACGACCGTGCGCGCGGAGCACGCGGCATGGGCTTATGATTTCGGGCGCAGGCGCGTGTCCGGGCGTGAAGTGCAGGATTGGCTGCGTTGCGGTGAGGATCTTTCCATGTGGTGGTGCTCTCTGCTCTACGAGCGCCACCCCAAAATGACGCCGGGCCTGTATGAGATATACCTGTTGCGGGTGCTGGAACGTCTGCTGGATGAGCGCGGCTTGCGGCGGGTTTGCCTTTGCGGCGGGGATGAACGGCTCGCGCGCGGCATAGCCGCACTATGCGCGGCATCAGGGCGATCCTTCCAGCGGCGTGGCCCTTGTAAAGCCGATAAGGTCAATGAAGCCGGAAAGGGCGGGCCGGGGGGGGTCGCGGTCCGGCTGTACCACGCCTGCCCAGCGCCACTGCGGGCGGTCGCGCGTTTTGTCCGCTGGCTTATCACGGTCAAACGCAAACTGCCCTTTTCCCCTTTCCTGCCGCCCCCGGACGGCCGGCGTTGCGCCATCGTGACCTATTTCCCGAATATCGACATGCGGGCGGCGCGGAACGGGCGTTTCCGCTCCCGTTATTTCGAGAGCCTGCACGACCTGCTGGCCGGAAACGACGGCAAACAGGCGGAGCGTCTGCTCTGGCTTTTCATTCGCTTTCCGGCGCCTGAACTCAGCCTGGACGAATGCATCAGGCTGCGGGACGGGTTTCGTCAGGCAGGCAGGGATGGGGCGTCATTTCACTACCTTGAGGAATTTGTCTCCCTCCGCGATATGGCGGCGGCCCTGTGGCGCTTCGCGCGTCTTGGCGCCGCCTCCCTGCGCCTTGAGCGGCGGGCGCGGGAGGCCTTTTGTTTCGCCGGGTCACGCTTCAACTTCTGGGACAGGCTCTCTCCCTACTGGGCGGAATCCTTTCGCGGCTGGCGCTGTCTGGAGCGCTGCCTCCAGCAACGGGCTTTTCAGCGCTGGACGCGTCTTGCCGGCCCCCGGCGCTGGACGCTCTTTCCCCTGGAGAACTGCCCCTGGGAGCGCATGCTCACCCACGCCGTTCACACGGCAGGGGAGGGGCAGGTTTTCGGGGTCCAACATTCTGTCATACGTCCGGCGGACTTCCGCTATTTTGACGACCCGCGCATCTTCAGCGCCCCGGATTGCGCCGTCTTTCAACCGGATGCCGTGCGCGGCAACGGGCAGGGCGCTCTTGAGCAGTGGCGGGAGGCCGGCGTGCCGGCGGAGCGGCTCGGCAAGGTGGAGGCCCTGCGCTATCTCTACCTGGCGAAAGCCGAAAAGCCCGCCCTTGCCGGGCGGCCGGGCAGACTTCTTGTGTGCACAAGCTTCTTTGCCGACGAAACAAGGGATCACCTGGCCCTGCTGGCGGAGTCCCTCAAAGCCGGACTTCTGCAAGGCCTTGAGATTGCTGTAAAACCGCATCCCTGCCTGCCGGTGCGGCAGTACCTGCGGGATATGCTGGGGGCACGCGCTACGGAAATCCGGGAAGCCGGCGGAGCCGTGGCGGATCACCTGCTTCCGGGCACGCTGGTGTGGGCTTCCAACTCCACCACGGCCGCCCTGGACGCGGCTATTGCCGGTCTGCCGCTTATGGTTATGCCCCCCGCAGGAGATTTCGATCTCTGCCCCCTGCAGGGCGTGCCTGAACTGCGGCGCAGCAAAAGCCCGGAAGACGTCGCCTGGGCGCTTGTCCATGCCCGGCCGCTTAATCTTCCATCGGACTACCTGGAGCTGAACCCCGCCCTGCCCCTGTGGCGCGAGCTTTTATTCGGAGATAGCCAGCGAATGGCATAATTTTTGCTTCCAATTGTTTATGCTCGTCTACATACACGTTCCTTTTTGCCGCACCCGCTGCCGCTATTGCGCGTTTCATTCCACAGCCCTGGGCCGCGGGGTTGATCCGGCGGGCTCGCGGCTTGTGCGCGATTATGTGGATACGCTTCTGCTGGAACTCGCCCACTGGGCGGATATCCACGGCGGGGCGGAAATACAGACTGTTTTCTGGGGCGGCGGCACGCCGAGCCTTTTGCCGCCGCGTGTTGTGGGAATTGTGCTGGATCGGCTGGCGCGCTATTTCAAACTCGCCGGCGGAGCCGAAATTACCTTGGAAGCCAACCCGGACTCCCTGCGCGCGCGGACCCGGGCGGCGGAATACCGGGCTGCCGGCGTCAACCGTTTGTCAATAGGCATCCAGACGCTGGATGACACCATGTTGCGGATGCTCGGGCGGAGCCACAAAGGCGGGGACAGCCTGCACGCGGCCTTTGCGGCCCGTGAGGCCGGTTTCGCCAATATCAGCCTGGACATGATGTGGGGACTGCCCGGACAGGGCGTGCGCCAGTGGCTGCAAACCCTCAAGGACGCCGTGCGCATGGGGCCGGATCACGTTTCCTCCTACGGCCTGGCTTTGGAGCCGGAAACAGCTCTGGAGCGGGCCAGCAGAGAAGGGAACGTTGTTTTGCCGCCGGAGCGCGACCAGAGCATCATGTTTATGGAAGGCGCGGCTTTTCTGGAGGCAAGCGGTTACCTGCACTACGAAATTTCCAATTTCGCGCGCGTGGGCTTTCAGTGCCGTCATAATCTTGGCTATTGGGAAGGGCAGGATTATCTGGGGCTGGGGCCTTCGGCCACTTCCACCATAGCCGGGCGGCGCTGGACAAATCCCGCCGACCACAAGGCCTGGGAAAACAAGGTCCGCCTCGGCCGTCTGGATGAAAACGCTGAAGTTCTCACAGCACGCACGCGCGTTCTGGAAATGCTCATGCTGCGCCTGCGCACGGCGCGGGGTCTGCGCCTGAAAGCCTGGCGGAAGATCACGGGCCGCGATCTCCTTGCCGACAACAAAAAACTCATCCAAGCCATGCACGAAAACGGGCTCGTCCGCATACGCCACGGTTATCTGAGCCTGACGCGCAACGGCATGCTGGTTTCCAACACCATTCTGCTCAACCTTTTCGAGCGGGCCGAAGCGGCGCTCATGCCGGGCGGGCGGAGCGGGCCGAAAATTCTTGCGGAGCCCCTTTGCGCGTCCTGACGCGATGTGATTCATTCCCGCCTGTTCCGCGCGAAAGCGGCTGCCTGCTCATAAACCTGGCGCGGGAACACACGGCCATGTTCCGCTTCTTGCTGGAAGCATACGAAAATTTGGCCTATTTCACTGTGCTGGAACGTAAAACCGCCCTGCTCAAACTTGTCTTTTCGCCTCACCAGCGCGAAAACGCGCTCCGCGCTTTGGACGAGATCGCCTCATGCGTGCCGCTGTCTGTCCGGAACTGGCCGTTTTAGAGCGATTTAACATTGAAAATATATAAATCGCTCTGCAAGGATTTGTTCGCAAATCATTGCCGCGAGATTATCGCAAGGCGAATTCACTTCGCCGTCAAGCGACAATCTCAAGCGTAAAATGCTATAGATCGCTTTTACATTGAAAACGTATAAATCTCTAACGCAGCCAGACGGGTTGATGGGGTTATTTCAGCCAAGGCGCAGGCGTGAAAAACCTCAGTCTGAGGGCATTCATCACGACGGAAAAGGACGAGAAGGCCATGGCGCCGCCCGCCAGCACGGGCGAAAGCATGGGGCCGCCAAAGACATGCAGCAGTCCGGCGGCCACGGGAAGGCCCAGAATATTGTAACCGAAGGCCCAGATCAGATTTTCCCTGATATTGCGCATAACCGCGCGCGAAAGAGCCACGGCGGTCAATACCCCTCCCAGTCCTTCGCGCATGAGAATCATGTCCCCCGCCTCGGCGCTCACGTCCGTTCCCGATCCCACGGCCATGCCCACATGCGCGGTGGCCAGGGCCGGCGCGTCGTTCACGCCGTCGCCCACCATGCCCACCACGGCACCGCTTTCCTGCAGGCGGCGCACGAAATCCGCTTTTTCCCCGGGCAAAAGCCCGGCATGCACTTCTTCAAGGCCGGCCTGGGCGGCCACGACGCGGGCGGTGCTCTCGTTGTCGCCGGTCAGCACGACCGTCCGCACGCCTTGAGCCTGCAGACGCGCCACCACGGCGGCTGATTCCGGCCGCAGGGCGTCAGCCAGAGCAAAAATGCCTGCCAGGACGAGGGCGGAGGCATCGCCGTCGGGAGCCAGAGCCAGCAGGAGAGGCGTCCGGCCGGTTTCGGCAACGCGCGCCAATACCGGCGCGTCAGGCAGCGGCACGCCGCGCTCCCGCAAAAAGGCGGCGCTGCCGATGACAGTCAGCCAGACGCCGCCGTTAAATGAGACTCTGCCCCGTATGCCGAGGCCGGGAGAAATTTCCACTTCATCCACCTGGCAGGACGGCAGGGCGCGTTCCCGGGCCGCCGCGACAAGCGCCCGCGCGAGGGGGTGCTCGGAACGCGCTTCCAGCGCGGCGGCCAGCGTCAGGCAGAAAGATTCATCAAAGATTGCGCCCTCCGGCCCGTAGAAAGCCTCAAGAACAGGACGGCCCACGGTAAGTGTGCCGGTTTTGTCCAGGGCCAGCACCGTCAGACGGCAGGCCGTTTCCAGAGCCGCGCCGTTTTTTACCAGCACGCCGAGCTGCGCGCCCCGGCCGCTGCCCACCATGACGGACATGGGCGTGGCAAGGCCCATGGCGCAGGGGCAGGCCATCACCAGCACGGCCACAAATACCGCGAGAGCCGTGGTATACGGCTCCTGTGAGAACACGAGCCAGGCAAGGCCGGACAAAACGGCGAGAAGCATGACGCAGGGCACAAAATAATAACTTGCCCTGTCCGCCAGACGGGCGATGGGGGCCTTGCTTTCCTGGGCCTGACGCACAAGGCGCACAATGTGCGCAAGCCGCGTCTGCCCGCCCACATTTTCCGCGCGCATGGTCAGCGCGCCCTCGCCGTTGACCGAGCCGGCGACGACCTTGTCCCCCGGGACCACCGCCAGCGGCAGGCTCTCCCCGGTGAGCAGGGAAACATCCACCGCGCTTTTGCCGTCCAGCACCACGCCGTCGGCGGGTATGCGACTGCCGGGCCGCACAAGCAGGGTATCGCCCTTTTTTATTTCCCTTGAGGGGATTTCCACAGGCGCGGCCGACGCGGCCCCCGGCGCAAGCCTCAGGGCCGTTTCCGGCGCAAGGCGCAGCAGCGCCCCCATGGCGTCAGCCGCCTTGCGCCGGGCGCGCGCTTCAAGAAAACGTCCCAGTTCTATCATGGTCAGCAACACGGCCGAAGACTCGTAATACAGCTCCATGGCGCGCCGGACGGGATCATTGCCCAATAATCCCGCGAGCGTTGTGATCAAACTGGAAAAAAAGGCAGCGCCCGTGCCGACCGCTACGAGGGAATCCATTGTGGGGGACTTGCGCCGCAGAGCGAAAAATCCGGCGGAGTAAAAATGCCGCCCCAGCCACAGGACGGGCAGGGTCAGCAGAAGCTGGGCGAGCATGAAGGAGCGCGGCGCGCCGTGCGGCGCAAGCGCGTGGGGCAGGGGCAGGCCGAGCATATGCCCCATGGAAAGAACAAGCAGCGGCAGAGAGAAAGCCGCCATGCCCAAAAGACGCCGCGCCTGCCGGATGCTTTGGGCTTGTTCCCTGGCGGCCGCGTCCTCAAGGGCTTTGGTGATGTCGTCCTCTTCAGCCGGAGAGGCCGAAAATCCCAAAGCCGCCACACGCTCGACAATGGCGGCGGTCAGGCTTTCTTCCCGACCCGGCGTCACCCAGACCCGCGCGCCGGCCGAAACCAGGTTGACGCTCACCCCGACAACGCCCTCCATCCGGCCGACGACGCGCTCTACGCGGGCCGAGCAGGCCGCGCAACGCATGCCGCCTATGTCAAAACGCAGGGGCGCCGTCTCTTCCGTGTTCATCACTTCTGTTTTCTCCGAAGCGCCCGCCGTACTTTTTCTGCAGGAAACGGGAAAATTTTTCCATATAGTAGTAGTAGACCGGCGTGATGTAGAGGGTGACAATCTGCGAAAAGCACAACCCGCCGACAACGGCCAGGCCGAGGGGGCGTCGCGCGTCGGCCCCGGCCCCGAAGCCGATGGCTATGGGCAGGGCGCCCATCAGCGCGGCCATGGTGGTCATCATGATGGGCCTGAAGCGCACGTGGCAGCCCCGGGTAATGGCTTCCAGCGGCGTTATGGAGGGATCGCGCCGCTGCGCCTCCAAGGCGAAGTCGAGCATCATGATGGCGTTTTTCTTGACGATGCCGAGCAGCATGATGACCCCCACAAAACCGTACAGATCAAGTTCCAGGCCGAACAGCCACAATATGCCGAGAGCCCCGAAGCCGGCTGAGGGGAGGCCGGAAAGAATGGTCAGGGGATGGATGAAACTTTCGTAAAGAATGCCCAAGACAAGATAGATGACCACAATCGCCAGGAGCAGGAGCCAGCCCATGCCGTTCAGGGATTTCTGGAAAGCCTGGGCCGTGCCCTGGGATTCCGCATGGACGGAATCCGGCAGAAGCGGGCGCGCCGTTGCCTCCACCGCGGCCACGGCCGGGCCCAGCGCGACGCCCGGCCTGAGGTTGTAGGAAATGGTCACCGCCGGGAACTGTCCGGCATGGTTGACGGCTATGGGGCCTACCCCCGGTGAGAGCTGGGCCAGCGAATCCAGCGGCACAAGCGAGCCGTCCCTTGATCGCACGTAGAGGCGGGAAAGCCCGGCCGCCTCCTGCTGGAAACGTTTCTGCAGCTCCACGAAAACCCTGTAGTCATTGGTCGGGGCATAAATGATGGAAATTTCGCGCGAACCGTAGGCCGATTGCAAGGCAAGCTCAATCTGCTGCGGGCTCACGCCCAGGGCAGCCGCCCGGTTGCGGTCAATGGTGACACGCAGCTCCGGGTTTTTGATTTGCAAATCACTGTTCACGTCCTGCAATTCCGGCAGCTTGCGTAGCGCTTCCTCCACGTTCTGCGCGCAGTCGTAGAGCGCCGCGATGTCCGGCCCGGAAAGAGTATACTGGTACAGGGCCTTGGAGGAGCGCCCGCCAATGTTGATGGCGGGCGGCACGCGCAGAAAAACCCGCAAGGCCGGAGAAGCATTCAGTTCAGCGCGCAGGCGCTGCGCCACCGCCTCTATGCCGGGACGCCTGTCATGCGGGGGGAGCTGCATCAGCACGACGCCGTTGTTCATGCTCTGGCTGCTGCCCACGATGCCCACCACGGAATTGTACTTGGTGACCAGGGGTTCATTTTCCAGCACGGGATTGAGACTCCGCTGGGCCTCCGTCATGCCCCGGAAGGATATCCCCTGCTCTCCCTCCGTGACGCCCACAAGAAAACCCATGTCTTCGGTGGGCAAAAAACCTTTCGGCATGGTGAGGCCAAGCCATACGGTAAACAGAAGCAGGAACAGGGAAGCGCCGAAGGCGGCCAGACGGTGGCGCAACACAAAGGCGAGCGAACCGGCGTAGCGCAGGGCAAGCCAGTCAAAGGCCCGCTCCAGCATGCCGTATATTCCCTCGTGGCCGGCCTTGTGCTTTGCCCCGGCCTTCAAAAAATAGGCGCAGAGCATGGGCGTGAGGGTGAGGGAAACCACGCCGGAGCACAAAATGGCCGCGATGATCACCACCGCAAATTCCCGGAAAAGCCGCCCCACGATCCCCCCCATGAACAGAACCGGAATGAACACGCTCGCGAGGGAGAGGGTCATGGAAACTATGGTGAAGCCGATTTCAGCGGAACCGTCATAGGCTGCGGAAAGCGGATCCTTGCCGGATTCCTGGTGGCGGACGATGTTTTCCAGCATGACTATGGCGTCGTCCACCACAAAACCCACGGCCAGCGTCAGCGCCATGAGGGAGAGATTGTCCAGGCTGTAGTTCAGCACGGCCATGACGGCAAAGGTGGAAATGACGGACATGGGCAGGGCCAGGCTCGGAATGATGGTGGCGGGCAGATTGCGCAGGAAGAGGAAAATGACCAGCACCACCAGAAAAACGGTAAGAACCAGCGTAAATTTGACATCCGCCACAGACTCGCGAATGGATTCCGACCTGTCGTAAAAAATGTCCACCGCGACTGAAGGCGGCAGTTGCCGTTCCAGCGCGGGTAAAAGGCTGTGAATGGCTTCCGCCACCTGAACGGTGTTGGCCCCCGGCTGGCGCTCGACGGCCAGGGTGATGCCGGGCATGCCCCCGTTGCCCCAGGCGGTCTGCTTGTCCTGCCGCACGCTGTCCACCACCACGCCCAGATCCTTGAGGCGTACCGGCGCGCCATTGCGCCAGGCCACCACAACATCGCTGAACGACTTTGCGTCAAACAGCTGTCCTGATGACTTGATGAAACTGGCGCGCAACGAGCCGTCCAGCGAACCGGTGGGCAGCATGGAATTGGCGGCGGCCACCGCGTCCGCCACCTCGTCAATGCCGAGCCCCCGCGAGGCCAGTTCGTCCGGGTCAAGCTGCACACGCACGGCGTATTGCTTTTGCCCGTAGATGATGACCTGGGCCACCCCGGCCACCATGGAGATACGCTGCCCGATGAGAGTATCGGCATATTCGTTCAGGGTGTAGAGAGGAAGCGTAGGAGAGGACACGCGCAGATACATGATGGGCAAATCGGCGGGATTGACTTTGCGGAAACTCGGCGGAGTGGTCATGTTGGTCGGCAGGCGGCGCTGGGCGAGGCCGATGGCGGCCTGAACGTCCAGGGCTGCCGCGTCTATGTCCCTGTCAAGCTCGAACTGGATGCTGATGCGGCTGCGGCCGGTGGCATTGACGGAAGAAATGGAGTCAATGCCCGCAATGGTGAAAAACTGTTTTTCCAGCGGCGTTGCCACGGAGGCGGCCATGGTTTCCGGGTCCGCGCCCTCAAGATCCGCCATGACCATAATTGTGGGAAAGTCCACATTGGGCAGCTGGTTCACCGGCAGGGCAACATAGCCCGTGGAGCCGAAAAAAAGCATGCCCAGCATGATAAGGGTTGTGGCGACAGGACGGCGTATAAAAATGGCGGCAATATTCATCCGGTTGCCCCCGCGAATTTGTTTCAACCGTTGTACAATGTTGCGAACGCGGACAAACGCGAAGGCAATTGCGGCTAATTTTCCACAGCCTTGCCGCCCAGCCTCTGCCCGTGATATTCTCCGGTCAGGGTACGCAGGAAGGCCACAATGAGCCTGCGGTCGACCATGGGCACGTCAAGGCCGGAAAGATACACGCCCATCACGCGCACGGCCTCGTCCAGGGTTTCCGCCGTGCCGTCGTGGAAGTAGGGCCAGGTAAGCTCCACATTGCGCAGGGAAGGGACCTTGAACTTGTGCAGGTCTTCATCCTTCCCGGTAAATCCTTTCAGACCGGCATCGGAAGCCAGAGGCGAGCCCCGATCGGCGAAGTAATCCTTTTTCAGATCCATGTATTCAAAGGATTGTCCGCCGACAGCCTTGCCCACATGGCAGGTGGCGCACCTGTACGCCTTGAAGCGCTCATACCCCTTTTTTTCTTCCAGGCTCAGGGCATATCCCTTGCCCCGCAGCCACTTGTCCAGGCGGCTGTCCGGCGTCAACAGAATTTTTTCATATTCCGCTATGGCATCCGTGATGTTTTTCCCGCTCCAGCCATCCGGATACACGGCCTTGAATTCTTCGGTCAGCTCGGCGTCCGCGGCGAATTTGGCGATGATCTGATCCCAGTCCCTGCTGTCCATCTCCACGGGGTTAAAGGGCGGCACGCCGGCCTGTTCCTGAAGGTCGGCGGCGCGGCCGTCCCAGAACTGCCGGACGTTGAACAAGGCGTTATAAACGGTAGGGGCATTAACGTTGCCCGACTGACCGCGCACGCCTTCGGAAAAGCGCCGGTTGTCCGTGCCCGCCTTCTTGTGGTCGTGGCAGGTGGCGCAGGCAACAGTGTTGTCGACGGACAGCCGTTGGTCTTCACAAAGTTTCTTCCCGATGTCCACCTTGGGGAAATCGACGGGCACGCTTTCAGGCATGGGCTGCAGGGGTTCGCGGGCCATCTTTTCGCTCGCCGTGCCTGTGGCGTAATAGCGGACGCGGACAGTCCTGACCCAGTCCAGAAGGGCTTTTTTTTCCCCATCCTTCAGCCGGCTGCCCCAATGCACCATTGCGAATTTCGCCGGCGGCATGGTATCGTTCAGAACCACCCATTCCGTTTTGGCCAGGGCAACTTCGCTGATTTTTCCGGGCAGAGGCTTATTAAAAGCGAATTCGCCGGTCAGGTTCAGAGCCCTCAGGCCGTTCCGGTAATCGTTTTCAATAATCTCCTTAATCCCCGGTATGCGGGCGTAAAACGGCAGATCATAGTTTCTGGTGTGGCAGGCCATGCACTTTTCCTGCACAACCGTCAGCACCACCCCGAATTTCCGGGAGAAGTTCCTGGCCGACGACACGGCGGCATCGGCGGCGCCGGACAAAACAACAACGGACATCAACGCGCTTGCGGCGAGTATGTTTGCCCTGATACGCACAGGACGCCCCCTTGGCTTCTGAATCCGCAGAAATTACGCAACCGGCCTGGCCCTCTCTATCCGTCGCGGATTCCGTTCCGCCCAATTCCAAACTCAAACAACACTGGCGCACGAATTGAAACATTTTTTGTTTGCCGCAACTGTATCTCTTTGTCAATGTTGTCAGAGAAATGATTTTCCCGCCCTTTGAGGGGGCGGAGCCCCCTCAGGGAATACATTGGCGTTGTTCCGGAATCCCGCGACGTGCGACCGCAGGGTTACGTCAAGGTTCTATTTTCGTTCCCAGCGCCTTGAGGAAATCGCGTATCCAGGCCGGATGGGCCGGCCAGGCCGGGGCGGTGACCAGATTGCCGTCTATGCAGGAATTGGATGCGCTTTCGTTCACGGGTACCCATTCGGCGCCGGCGTCCTCCACATCGGGTTGAAGCGCCGCGTACGCCGTGCACACACGTCCCTTGAGCACCCCGGCGGAAACAAGTATTTGCGGCCCGTGGCAAATGGCGGCAATGGGCTTTCCCGCCGCGTTGAATTCGCGCACGATGTCCAGCAGACGCCGATTCAGGCGCAGGTATTCGGGCGCGCGGCCTCCCGGTACGACCAGCGCATCGTAGTTTTCTGTCTTTACGGCGTCGAAGTCGGCATTGAGGGTGAAATTGTGACCGCGTTTTTCCGAGTATGTCTGGTCGCCCTCAAAATCGTGGATGGCGGTACGTACCGTTTCTCCGGCCTTTTTGCCGGGGCACACGGCATGCACTTCATGTCCGACGGCCTGCAACGCCTGAAACGGCACCATGATTTCGTAATCCTCCACATAATCTCCGGCGAGAAGCAGAATTTTTTGGGCAGACATCAGATACTCCTTTTATGTTCCCGGGGGAAACACAGACGCATTGTCCGGCATTCCGCCCGGTCACGTTTTTGCATTTTCGGGTTCAACAGCAGAAAAAACAGGATCCGCGCGGGCACAACACAGCCGGCCTCCAGGCAGCGCTCTCAGCAGATTGTGACGACACATTTGAATGCAATGGATTCATTCGTCAATTATCTCCGCCTGTTCAAAATATTGTCCTTAAACCATTCGAAATGTCAAGGAGATTTTCCCGCAACTGTCGTGAGCAGATGATATGACCGTACTCCGCATAAAAGAAAGCGCGAATTTTGTCTGGATTTGTCCGCAATGATTTCAAATGCGAGCGCACATTGTGTTCAAGCTCTTTTTGGTTCTTCGACGTTCACTGTGGAATTGTCTTTTGCATCAGGCTGAGAATGGGAGCTCCGAATCGGGTAAATCATGGTGATAAAATTGGCATTGTTCCGATAGCCTCTTGCTCTTGACCGCGCCGTCTGGAACAGGCCATTGGGACCTTCCAGTCTGGCGTTTGACAACAAGGACTCCCAGCGCCTCAGGACTCGGGGCAAATGCTTTTCGAAAGTTTGGAGCGCTTTGACCACAGGTCCAAGCAAGCTGTTTTGCTCCACCAACCCCCGTCTTGGGCCGCATGGGGGAATTCCTCCGAGCTTGCGGCCAAGAAAGATGGAGAATCGCGGACCACTTCCATCACGGTATCGGGATGCCCGCCGTGTTCTTCAAGAAAGCGCACGAACCGGCGAAGGCACTCCTTGCCTTTGCCGGGAGTGGCGAAGATGACTGGCCGATCTTCCCGGTCCATATCTGTGAACACCGTCACATAGTCATGCCCGCGCCTGCTCGCCGTCTCGTCAAGGCCGAGGCCGCAAAGACCGGATAAATCCAGATGATTCATCGCTTCCGCGACATAATGCCGGATAATCCGCCAAAGCCGGTTATCCGTTGTGCCCACATGGCGGGCGACCGCGCTCACGGGCATCTCCCCCACAAGGGACATGACGACCCGCTCAAACAGAAGCGTGAAGCCGCTGTTTTGGCGGCTCAAGGGGACACTGTTTAATACTCTCTTATTTTGAAAAAGACTGACAATCTTTTTTTCGCTTGACAATTCGGACAGTTTGGCGCTGATTCCTGTATCGGCATTATTTTATACCGTGGTTGTGACCGGCGGCAACATCGCGCCGAAACAGGAAATATTTCGGAACGAGGCACACTCTCCCGCCACAGATGGCAAGTCGAAACTGCGGACCGGAACTTTAGTTTCAATTGGGAGTAACAACATGGAATTGTCTGAAACTGCCATCGCGCTTTGCAAAATACTGGCTGTGTGCGCAACACTCATGGTGCTGTTGCGATTTCACCTGCCCCTGTGGCTGATCATTTGCGGCGGCTGCCTTGAGGTGGCTGTTTTTTCCGGCGTCGGTCCGGCCTCATGGCCTAATATTGTTGCCGGCGTTTTGACCAATGTGGATTTTTTGCTGCTGTGCATGATGATTTTTCTCATCATGCTTCTCTCAAGCATTCAGGACGCCACTGGGCAGAGCAGAAAACTTGTGACAGGACTTGAGAGATACCTCAGACATCCGCGTATCCGTCTTGTCCTCTTTCCAGCCCTGGTGGGGCTTTTGCCCATGCCCGGTGGAGCGCTCTTTTCCTGCCCGATGATACGGGCCGCCACGGAAGGTATGAAAATTTCCGAGTGCAGGAAGGCACTTGTCAATTACTGGTTTCGCCATATCTGGGAGGCAGCCTGGCCGCTCTATCCGGGCTATGCGCTCATCTGCGCCCTCTTGCAGATACCCTTGTCCCTGTATTGGCGCTATACCTTTCCGCTGGTTTTTGTGGCTCTCGGCATAGGCTGGTTTTTCTTTCTGCGGGATCTGGATGCCTCCAGAACAGCCAGGCATGGGACTGAGGTTTCTTCTTCGCGGCGGGAAGACATCCTTTGCGCCGGAGAATCTGACCAGTTGAGAAATGATTCGGCGGGTGAGCGTCTCGGCGGCGTTCTGCTGAACGCTTTGCCGCTTGCCGTCACTTTGGGCGGGGCAGCCGTTTTCGGCCTGTTTTTTGACGCATTTTTTCCAAAACTGCCCGGTCAGGCAGTCTTTTCCTTTTCTCTTGCCCTGGGTATAGGCACAGCCCTCTGGCAGGGGCGCTGCGCTGCCTCAATTCCGCTTCACAAGCTTGCCTTCAACGGGAGCGTGGCGCGGATGATGCTGCTTCTGCTGGCGCTTTTTGTCTTCAAGGATACCATTCGTGTCGCCGGTGTTGTGGACGCCTTCAGCCACATCGAAACCAATGTCCTTGTCATCGTGTCGGCATTCATTATCCTGCCGATGCTCTCCGGTATTCTCACAGGCGTCATGGTGGGATTTGTAGGGATGTGTTTTCCCATTCTTATCGGAATACTACAAGCAACGCCGGCCCTGCAGACGCACATGACGCCGCTCATCGTCCTGGCGACGGTGGCCGGCAATTGCGGACAACTGCTCTCGCCGGTGCATGTCTGTCTTGTGGTGACGGGTGAATACTTTGGCACAAACATTGCGGATATGTGGCGGCACCTTATAGCTCCGGTGACCCTGTTCCTGCTCGGCGGCAGCCTGTGGGTGCTGTGCCTCTATCTTTTGAGCGCGCATTTTTAGGGGAATGCTGATCTAATCCCTTGAAAGTATCGTCAATCGAAGGGATTTGTGCTAACTATCTTCATCCGTTGGAGGTAAACAGCATGCGACGTCCCACTTTGAGCGACATTGAATACGGCAGGCGGAAACGTACAACCAAACGGGAAGAATTCCTGCATATTATGAACGATGATAACGTACGGTATTTTTCGCACATTTGAAAAAAAGGAAGTAGCCCGCCAAGTCGGTTAGGGTAGAGGTACTCCCCAAAATTTGGACAGGTGTGTATCTTGGCCTGACTCCACGGGAACATTCCTCGGGAGGAAAACAGCGTCTGCTCGGGATAACCAAACGGGGCAATATTTATATCTGCGAAAGTTGTTGATTCAAGGGAGCCGAACGGTACTGCAATGGGCCAGAATAAAACCGGCCTCCGCGGCGTCGCCGAGGCGCTCTGGCACCCCAGGTTCATTCCGATGGATAGAGGCGGTGTCGCTGCCCCCTCTGGAGTGAGTTGGTTGATTCTCTTGTGTGCAGGCGGCTGCGTTCGGATGTTCCGGGTGCGACCGCCTGTTTTTTTATGCGAAAGCGCGGAATTTTTTCTTGACAGTATGGAAAAAATATATAATATCGTTTTCAACAGGGGGCACCATGACAGCGCAGGAAGCGATACGGAAAATCAAGGCGGACGGTTGGTACGAACTGCCGGGCAAGAAGAGCGGTCACAAGCAGTTCAAGCATCCGAGCAGGCCGGGCAAAGTTACGGTGCCCATGCACACGAGGCCCAGGGATCTGGGTATCGCCACCCTGAAAAACATTGAACAGCAATCCGGGGTACGCCTGACGTAGAGGCGTCGGGCACATCGGAAAGGAGAAACCATGGCGACGTATTATGCGGGATTTATACCGGATGAGGGAGGATATTCCGTGCTCTTCCCCGATTTTCCCGGCTGCAACTCGGACGGGGACACGCTGGAAGAGGCGGTGTTCAGGGCCTCCGAGGCTTTGGAAGGCCATATCGGGGCCATGCTGGGCGACGGCGACGCCATACCGCAAGCCATGGACCGGGAGAATGCCCTGGAGGCTTTTCGCGGGCAATATGCCGGTCTGGGCATCGGGCCTCTGCCGGATGGCGTGGAGTTCCTCCCGATTCCCGTGCCGGAGTTTGACGTACGTGTGAAAAAGGTGGCCGTGTCATTCAGCGGCTACCGCCTGGACATGATCGACCGCAAGGCCAGAGCGCTCGGCATGACCCGCTCCGGTTTTCTCGGCACGGCGGCGGAGGCGTATCCGGTGAGGGAATCCGTGTAGCGGCAATCGCGCCAAGGGCACGGGCGCGGGCTTATAGAGTTGCCAAGTCCTTGCCCGCATTACCGGCAGTTATTTTTTACAGCGTATGCAGGGGCGGCTGTCCGTTCATCCCGGACAAATATCTGGAGTACCACTGCCGGGAAAAATATCATACCTCCCTGGCGATTTTCGGGCTGGCCCTGCACATGCTCACCGGCGACGTGCTGACCGAGGTGCGGCCCGCCGGTTGAAGACGCCCCTCGTCTCCGTCCATGCCACTCCTTCGTTTTCTTGGCCCGCTCTGGCGGGCTTTTTTTGAAAAAATTTTCATAATTATGTGATTTTGTTGATTTTTTCTTGACGTCCAAGATTATTATGGTAGTTATAAGTTATGGTAGTGTCCAGAAATTTTCGCACTTTTTGTAGCCGCCATGTGGCGTCGGTTTTGGCGCTGCCTTGAGGAGCCGGCGCGGGCCTTGCGAGCGATACCCCTCAGATGTATCGCGGCCGCA
>JAISOT010000210.1 GCA_031275465.1 Desulfovibrio sp. | reverse complement strand
GGATGGGAAAAAGGTCGGACCTGCTTTCGGAAAACCTGAACTGACGCAAGGCGCATAACGCCGATTAGATGATGAGGACCGAAAGCGCGTAAACCATCAGGGCGCTGCCATTTAAGGCTCGCTGCCATTTAAGGCTGACGCCGTATATATGCGAGCATCCGAACTAATTTCCTTTATCCATTTTCCCTTGACTCACGGGCGGGACCATATATGCGTCGGCCCTGAGCGGCAATTTCCGTGCCTCGTCGCGAGGCGAACTTTACAATATTCGCCTTGTCGGCTAGAATAGCGCAAAAAAGGGCGGGGGCCGGCCGTTTCCGTTCTTTTACCCGTCCGGCTTTCACCCGCTGTGGGTCTGGCCATTCCCCTACGGACGGGTTTTTACTCATTTTACCGCCTTCTTTCCGCGTCGGCGTGGAAAAAGGCCGGAGCATGCATGGACAAGGCGCAAAAGGAAATTCTTCAGGCCGCCAAGGAGCTGACCGCCAAATTTATTGAAACCCGCACCATTTCACCCAACAACTTCGCCGAAATTTTCCCCATGATATACAAAGTCGTCAGCAATGCCGTCCCTCACAACGATGCGGGTGAAGAGAAGCGCAAGGACAAGGCGTAAGGTGGCGACTCCGCACGACAGCGCTGTTGCCGCCATGTTCAGCCGCATCGCGCGGTTTTACGATCTGCTCAACCATCTTCTGAGCCTTGGGCTTGACAGGCGCTGGCGCGTTGCCCTGGCCCGGAGATCCCTTGAAAAGGGGGGAAGGACGGCTCTGGATCTGGCCGCCGGAACTCTGGACGTCTCCCTGGCCCTGCGTCGCCAGCAGCCCGAAATCGTCGTTGCGGCCGTTGACTTCTGCCCGGCGATGCTGGCGCGCGGCCGGCGCAAACTCACAGGGGAAGACATCCGGCGTGTGCTGCCCGTCACCGCCGACGCGAAACGCCTGCCCGTGAAGGCCGGTTTTGCCGACTGCCTCACCATGGCTTTCGGCATACGCAACATTCTGCCGCGCCAGGCAGCCTACGCGGAAATGCTGCGCGCCCTCAAGCCCGGAGGGCTGGCCTGTATTCTGGAGTTCGGCTCCGGACGCGAACGCATCTGGGGAGGACTGTACAATTTTTATCTGAACGCCGTCCTGCCCCGCGTCGGGCGCGTGATTTCCGGGGACGGGGCCGCCTACGGCTATCTGGCGGAAAGCATTCGCGCCTTTCCCACGGCGCGGGAACTGGAGACGGAGCTTCTGGAAGCGGGCTTTGCCCGCGCCTGGCATCAAAAGCTCACTTCCGGCGTTGTCTGCCTGCACGTGGCGGAAAAGGCAGGATAGCCCGCCGGGCGCGCCGCAAAAGAACTATCCGGAATAACGAAACATGGTACGCTTTGAAGATTTGCTTGAACGCCGGGTCCCCCTGGCCGTAACAGGCCTCGGCTATGTGGGCCTGCCGTTGGCGGTGGCCCTTTCGCGGCATGTGGATGTCATCGGTTTTGACATCAACGAAACCCGCATTGCGCAATTGCGGAATGGCCGGGACAACACGCGGGAAGTCAGCCCCGAAGATCTCGCTTCGGCCAGGGTGGCCTATACCGCCGACCCAGCCCGGCTCCGGCAGGCCGGTGTCACTATTGTCGCCGTTCCCACGCCGATTGACGGTCACCGCTCGCCGGATCTGCGGCCCGTGGTGAGCGCGAGCATAACCGTGGGGAGGAATCTTTCCAGAGGCGCGGTCGTGGTGTACGAGTCCACCGTTTATCCCGGCCTGACCGAGGAAGTTTGTGTGCCGCTGCTGGAACGCGAATCCGGCCTGCGTCTGGGAGAAGGGTTTACCGTGGGGTACTCCCCCGAGCGCATAAACCCTGGGGACAAGGTTCACACCCTGCAAACCATCACCAAAATCGTCTCCGGCTCTGACAGGGCCACGGCCGATCTGCTGGAGCGTCTCTACGGCGCCGTGGTCACGGCGGGCATACACCGCACATCCTCCATAAAAGTGGCCGAAGCCGCCAAAGTTATTGAAAATACCCAGCGCGATCTGAACATCGCCCTGATGAACGAACTTGCCGTGCTCTTCGACCGCATGGGCATTGACACCACGGAAGTGCTGGACGCCGCCGGCAGCAAGTGGAATTTTCTGCCTTTCCGGCCCGGCCTTGTGGGGGGGCACTGCATCGGCGTGGACCCCTATTACCTGACCTTCAAGGCGGAGGAACTCGGTTTGCATCCCGAGGTGATTCTGGCCGGCCGGCGCATTAATGACGGCATGGGCAAATACGTGGCCGAATGCGCCGTCAAGCGTCTCATCAAGCGTGGCCGCGTGATCAGCGGTGCGCGTGTGGGAATTCTGGGTTTCACCTTCAAGGAAAATGTGCCGGATCTGCGCAATACGCGTGTGGTGGACGTGGCGCGCGAACTGGAGGACTACGGCGTCACCGTGCTTGTGAGCGACGCGCAGGCCGATCCCCGGGAAGCTCTTGCCGAATACGGTCAGGAACTCCTGCCGCTCGCGCGGCTGGGCAACCTCGACGCACTGATTCTGGCCGTGCCCCACAGGGAATACTCCGCCCTGGGGCCGAAACAGCTCAAAAGCCTGTTTGCCGACCCTGCCAGCGCGGTGCTGCTGGATGTGAAGGCCTTTTTTGATCCCGCCGTCATGCGGGCCGCCGGCTTTGATTACTGGAGGCTTTGATGTGCCCCTGCTGATTTGCGCGCCCACGGCCGGGGAACTCGCGGCTCTGCTGCCGGGCATTGCGCCGGAAGACGCGCGGGAAATGCGCCTCATCCCCGCGCGTCTGAAACAGGGGCGGGCTCTTGCCTGCGTTATCGGCGTGGGCCCCGTCAACGCGGCCCTGGCGATGGGCGGGGCGCTTGTCGGCGCAAAAGACGCCGGAACGCCCGTTGCGGCCGTGCTGCTGGCCGGCCTCGCGGGCGCTTTTGATCTTGCGCGGCTGCCCCTGGGCAGCCTTTGCCTCGTGAAGGAAGAAATCTGGCCTGAATACGGACTGCACGACGGCGCGAGCGTGACGGCGCGGGCCTTCAGCTTTCCCCTCTGGCGGCGCGCCGCGCGCGACGGCGGAGACGTGTACGACCGCCTGCCCCTGGCGGCCCCGGAGGCTGTCGGGCTTTCCCCCAGAAGCGGCGCTCTGGCGGAGGCTCTCTCTCTGACAGTGGCGGGCGTGAGCGCTTCGCTGGCGCGGGCGCGAGATCTTTTGCAACGTTACGGGGCTGATCTGGAAAACATGGAGGGCTTTGCCGTTGCCTATGCCTGCGCGCGCCACGGCCTCCCCTGCGTGGAAGTGCGCTCGGTGTCCAACAAGGTCGGCCCGCGCGCCAGAGAGGAAAAAGATTTTCCCGGCGCTCTGCGGCGCCTTGCCCAGGTATTGCCGATTCTTGAATTGCTATGAAAAAACTCAAGGAGGCCCTTGCGGCGGAACTGCCGCGCATCAACGCGGCCCTGGCCGCCGCGGCGGAAGAACTGCCCGCGCCCGTGCGGCCCATAGCCCGGCATATACTGGACGCCGGCGGAAAACGCCTGCGTCCTTTTCTGACCCTGCTTTTTGCCCGTCTCTTCGGCCCTGCGGGAGCTGACAGTCACCGTCTGGCCATAACTCTGGAACTGCTGCACGCCGCCACCCTGCTTCACGACGACGTGCTGGACAACGCCCGAAGCCGCCGCGGCAAAGCCGCGGCCCATACCGTTTTTGACGTGCCCGCCGTTATTTTGGGCGGGGACGCGCTGCTTTCCCACGCCAACGCCATTGTGGCGTCATTTGGCGACGCGCGCATGACGCGCTGCTTTTCCGAAGCCACCAGCAGCACGGCCGCCGGGGAAATTCTGGAAATCGCCGCCAGGGGGCGTACGGACGTTTCCCGGCGGGAATATGAAAACATGGTGCGCGGCAAAACAGCGTGGCTCATCCGCGCAGCGTGTGAAATGGGGGCGCTTGCCGCCGGCGCTGACGCGGCGGGGATACAGGCGGCCGCCGCGTATGGCGAAAATCTCGGTATGGCCTTTCAGCTGGTGGACGACGCCCTGGATTTCGCGCCGGAGGAAATTACCGGCAAACCAACGGGCGGCGACGCGCGCGAGGGCAAGTTCACTCCTCCCCTGCGCCTGTACAGGCTGTCCCTCGCGGATGAGGCCCGCGCCGCCTTTGACGCCGCCTTTGCCTGCGGCCTCATGACGGAAGACGATGCCGCGGCCATTGCCCGCCGTATCCGACAGGTCGGCTATGACGCGCAAACCCGCGCCGAAGCGCAGCGCTATCTGCATGCCGCCCTCGCGGCGTTGCGTGGCCTGCCCGACGGCGCTGAACTGTCCCTGTTGCGCGAACTGTGCGTGTACGTGCGCGAAAGGGGAAAATAATTATCTTGCGTTGCGCATGGTTTTGACATATTTTTATTTTGCTGATTACCGGTTGCGCAGCTTGGGCACGAGCTGTGCTTTTCTCTCCGCAACCCGCAACCGTGACGGGGGTCTGTGATGATTGAGATGTACACCGCCTCGACTGTGGAAATTGACGAGATTGATGACGCGGTAAAAGAAATTCTTGATCAGCTTCCTCTCAACGCCCTGAAAAAAAATTCTGTCGGCGTTCTGTATTGCTGCATGGATTTTATCGAGACAGGCGTCGTCAGCGCCCTGGACAAGGCTCTTCCCTTCAGCGTGCTGGGCATGACCACCATGGCGAGCTCCGACAAAAAGAACCTCGGCATGTACAACCTCAGCCTTACCGTGCTGACAAGCGATGATGTCCTTTTTGAGGCGGTCGTCACCGGCCCCCTGTTCTCCGCCGACTATAAGGAGAAAATCGCCGCGACGTACAAACGGGCCCGTGCCGGACTGCCCGGAGATCCTGCCTGCATATTGTCCTTCATGCCCTACACGCCCGACATCAGCGGCACTGATCTCACCGCGTCGCTGGACGCGATTTCCGGCGGCATTCCCATTTGGGGCGG
>JAISOT010000206.1 GCA_031275465.1 Desulfovibrio sp. | reverse complement strand
TGCGGCCGCGATACATCTGAGGGGTATCGCTCGCAAGGCCCGCGCCGGCTCCTCAAGGCAGCGCCAAAACCGACGCCACATGGCGGCTACAAAAAGTGCGAAAATTTCTGGACACTACCCAGCCCGTTTTCCTGAACAAATCCGCCACTCCAGTAAAGGCACGTATGCGTTTTGCCGTCGGGCAGCTTATACTGGAAGATGTGATGGCGCGTTTCTCCGCGCGTTACCATTTCCTGATCTTCTTTCTGATAAAATGTCCTGTCCTCCTCCGGCAGATAGTCAAGATCAAGCACCGTCCTGCCCAGTACATCTTTGGCCTTGACGTCAAACATTACTTCATACGCCCGGTTGACATAAATGAAATGCAACTCTTCGTCTTTGATGAATACGGCAGTGGGCAATGTGTCAAGGACGGTATGCAGCTCAAAGGCGTTTAATTTTTCGCACATATGCCGATCCTCCCGACGTCAGCAGCATTCGCGGTTTCAGTTGTAAATCCGGAAAGAGCGGGAAGTCAACCGGCAGCGAGCCGGGCGGCCAGGTACTTGCGCAATTTTTTCTTGACGTCCTCAAAATCCAGCGGTTTCCCCGTATGGTCGTCCATGCCGGCCGCCAGGCATTTTTCAACATCTTCGCGGAACACGTTGGCGGTCATCGCAATAATGGGCACACTCCGCGCCCGCGCGTCATCCAGAGCGCGAATCTTGCGCGTGGCTTCATAGCCGTCCATTTCCGGCATCTGGACATCCATGAGAATGGCGTTGTACCGCTCCGGCGCGGCTTGAAGCATCTCCAGCGCCTGCCTGCCGTTTTCCGCGCAATCCACCGCGAGGCCGGTCGGCTCGAGAAGAGCCAGGGCTATTTCCCGGTTGATTTCCACATCTTCGGCCAAAAGAATGCGATACCCCGCGAAGCGCTCTTCCGGCTCCCCGTCCTGCCGGTCTTTTTTGTTGTCCGGCCTGGGCCTGCCGAGGCACTGGTTGAGGCAGTCGACGATATCCGAACGGAATATAGGCTTGGACAAAAAATGGCCGACGCCGGATTTTTGGGCATCCGTCTCAACCTGATTCAAGTCGGCTGAGGAAATCATTATCACCACCGACTTCCCGGCGTTAGCCTCCCTGAGGCGGGCGGCCGTTTCAATGCCGTCCATGCCCGGCATTTTCCAATCCATAAAATAGATGTCATAGGCGCCGGCCTGCGCCGACATGCGTAAGGCTTCCTCGCCGTTCGCGGCAACGTCGCAGGAAATTTGCAGCTGGGCGGCCGTTTCCAGAAAGTACTCCCTGACTTCCGGCGCATCGTCCACCGCCAGCACCCGCACATTGCCCCAGTTGACATCAGGGCTGAGAAGGTTGTGATACTCAACGGCCCCGCGTTCAAGACGGACGGTGAAAGCGAATGTCGACCCCCGGCCGGGTTCGGAATTCACCCAGATGCGGCCGCCCATCAGTTCCACAATGCGTTTGGAGATCGCCAGTCCCAGTCCTGTGCCGCCGAATTTGCGGGACGTGTCGCTTTCGGCCTGCTGGAATGAGGTAAACAATTTGGCCTGCTGCTCGGGGCTGAGCCCAATGCCGGTATCCGTCACTTCAAATTGCAGGGTGAGAATTTCCGCCTCCTCCCGGAGCAGGCGCGCGTTCAAATGCACCGTTCCGAGTTCGGGGGTGAATTTTATCGCGTTGGACAGGAGATTGGCGATAATCTGCGCCAGCCGCTGATCATCCCCCAGCAGGGCGCGGGGAATGGCTTTATCCTGGCGAAAAAGGAAGTTCAACCGTTTTTCTTCCACCCGGAAATTGACGACATTGAGCACTCGCTGGATCATTTTCTCAAAATCGAAATTCTTTGGGGAGAGCTCCAGCTTGTTTGCCTCAATTTTGGATATGTCCAGAATGTCGTTGATGACCCCCAAAAGATGATTGGACGCGTCTTCAATTTTGGAAAAACAGTAGTCTTTTCTCGCCGGATCGGAAGCCTTCTTTCCCAGAGTGGTCATGCCTACCACTGCATTGAGAGGCGTACGTATTTCATGGCTCATGTTGGCGAGAAAACTGCCTTTAGCATTGGCGCTGGCAACGGCCTCCTCCCGCGCGCGGATCAGGTCGTTCCGGACGGCGTGAAGCTTGCCCACATGCACGGCCGCCGTCAGGGACGCGACCAGCGCCGTGACCATAATGCCTGCCAGCACCAGAACGAGGTTGTGGAAGGGGTGCATGAGAAATTCGGTACTCGTGGCGATGCCCAGTCTCCACTGGGTCTGCTCGGATATTTCCTCGGTAAACAGGGTATATTCAACGCCCGCAGGGTTGACAAAAGTTCCCGATGCCCGTTTCTGGCCGAGTATGTCGCTGGAAAGCGCGGATAAACCCTTGTAGCCCGCTTCGTCGTCAGCCTTGGCTATGTTTACTTTCATGGACAGTCCCGGGAACCCCGATGAAAAAATCAGGCCGTTTTTATCCGCAACCCAGGCATAACTTGATTCGCCCGCGCCCAGACTGATCTCGTCAACCAATGCGTCCAACTTGGCAAGAGTTATTTCAATGGCCAGCAGCGCCCGGATTTTCCCTTCGGAGGTCTTGACGGCGTGAGCCATAATCAACGCAGGGCGGCCGGTTTTGCGCGAAAGGAGAGGGTCGCTGATGGCGGTATCCTGTTCCCCGGAATAAACGGCCCGGACATAGGGACGATCAGCGGTATTGATATAATTTCCCGGACTGACGGTTGCCCTTCCGTCCGACCATATGAGAAAAACAGTGGAGATGTCGTCGCCTACCTTCCCCACTTGGGCATAGGCCGCTTCTTCGGCTTCCCGTTCGGTTCCTGAGATGAAAACATCCTGTCGCGACTGGGCGTTGAGCAGTTTCTGATATGAGTTGACAATCTCGTTTATCGTGCCCGTTCTGGCCTTCAGTATTTGAAAGCTGGAGGTTTTGGCCAGATCTTCCAGGTTGGATCTTGCCTGGACGGCGATGACGACAAAAATGCCCGCCAGGGCGAGCAGAGCCAGCAACTCAATACCCAATACCGTATTGAAGCTGACGGATTTTTTTTGTCTCATCCTTTTCTCCGCAGCAGCAGGGTCATGTCGTCCGGCGCTGTTCCTTCCCACGGCAACGCGCATCAACGGTCTCTCGGAGGGACAGCGCCAAGCCCGCTCCTGCGCCGACCGCCAGACAGAGTGCGCCCACAGGCAAAAATCTGCGTACGCGCGGCGGCAAAGAGAAACCTCTCCCGCGCGGGGGGCGTTACCAGCCGCGCTTTATGGCCTCATCCACGACCTTGTCCGCTTGCGGGACATCATGGATGAGTTCGACAAGCGCCTTGATGTTTTCGGCCAACCCGGACAGGCAACCGGCAATCATGGCATTCATGCGCCCGCGCCCGGCCTCGCCTGCCATGCGGCTGTCAGCGCGGATGCCGTAAATCGGCAGGCCGCGAGCGTAGGCGTAGCCTATTTCCCAGGCGGTGCCGTCATCAATCCGGCTGCCGCCCAGAAGCGCGACCACGCAGGCGCAGCGGTCTATGGCCTGCCTGCGGGTGGTGAAAACAAGGGACACAGCGTCGGAACCGGCGGCGGCAATCCGTCCGTCCGGGATCAGATCTTCCGACCGGACGACAGTATCTCCGGCCGCCTCCAGGGCTGCGGAAATCTTGCCGTGGAAGTCCTTTTCCGACTGCGAAAACACCGGGCCTGTCTGATAGACTGTATGGGGCATCACAACTCCTTGCCGCTTCAGGGCATCCGGCTCAGGATATTAAACGGACTTCAAGGTCAGGTTCTTTAGGGTCAAATCTTTTACGACGGTAAATGATATGTCCGTTTTGTTCAACAAGAACATTTAGGGAAACGCTGGGTAAAGCCTCAAAAAGTAGTAGTATTTTTGCATGTGTTATGCTAAATTTATTGATCATTTTGAGGAGATGAATATGAAGCGGCCCACTTTGAGCGATATTGAATACGGCAGACGCAAGCACACGACGAAGCGCGACGAATTTTTGCGCATCATGGAGCAAAGCATCCCTTGGGATGAATGGGTAGCATATTCTTCCAAACTCTCCG
>JAISOT010000170.1 GCA_031275465.1 Desulfovibrio sp. | reverse complement strand
CCGACCCCATTCCGAACTCGGCAGTTAAGCTCTTCATCGCCGATGATACTGCAAGTCTCTTGTGGGAAAGTAGGCCGCTGCCAAATCTTCGAAAGCCCCCATAACGGGGGCTTTCCTTTAAGGGAGCAGGAGTGAAATGCTCACAAACCGCGGTAAGGCTCTGACCTTTGATGATATTTTGCTCGTTCCCGGCTATTCGGTGATAACCCCCGACACTGTGGATATCACCACCTGGCTTACCCCGGAAATTCCCCTGCGCATTCCCCTGCTTTCCGCCGCCATGGATACGGTTACGGAGTCGGCCATGGCCATTTCCATGGCGCGCATGGGCGGCATAGGCATTATTCACAAAAACATGACCGTGGAGAAACAGCGCCTTGAAGTGGAGCGGGTGAAAAAAAGCGAGAGCGGTATGATTTTGGATCCCGTCACCATATCTTCCCGCAGTTCCGTGCAGGAAGCGTTGGATCTTATGGCGGACTACCGCGTTTCAGGTTTGCCCGTGGTGGACGAGGGCTGCCTTAAAGGGATTTTGACCAACAGGGATGTCCGTTTTGTGGAAGACGCCCAGGCAGTGCCTGTGACCGAGGTGATGACCAGCAAAAATCTCGTCACGGTGCCCTTGGGAACCTCCCTGGAGGACGCAAAGCGGCACCTGCACGAACACCGCATAGAAAAACTCCTGGTAGTGGATGAGGATAACCGCCTTTGCGGCCTTATCACCATGAAGGACATAGACAAGGTGCAAAAATACCCCAATGCCTGCAAGGACGACAAAGGCCGGCTCCGCGTGGGGGCAGCCATAGGCATAGGCAAGGACGGCGAGAAGCGCGCGGAACAGTTGCTGGAAGCGGGGGCGGACGTGCTGGTGCTGGATTCGGCCCACGGGCACTCTCAAAACGTGCTGGACGCCATTCGCGCCGTCAGGGGGAGCTTTCCGAACTGCGGGCTGATTGCCGGCAACGTGGCCACGTATGAGGGCGCGCGCGCCATTCTGGAGGCCGGCGCGGACTGCGTGAAAGTGGGCATAGGGCCGGGTTCCATTTGCACCACGCGCATCGTGGCCGGCGTGGGCGTGCCGCAGGTGACGGCGGTGCTGGAATCCAGCCGGGCCGCCCGCGAGATGGGTCGCTGCTGCATCGCCGACGGCGGCATCAAGTTTTCCGGGGATATCGTCAAGGCCCTTGTCATGGGCGCCCATTCTGTGATGATAGGCTCCCTCTTCGCGGGAACGGAGGAAAGCCCCGGCGAAACCATCCTCTATCAGGGGCGCACCTACAAAATTTACCGCGGCATGGGCTCCATTGACGCCATGAAAGAAGGCAGTTCCGACCGCTATTTTCAGGAACAGAGCAAAAAACTGGTTCCCGAGGGCATTGTGGGCCGCGTGCCCTATCGCGGGCCGGTCATGGAGGCCGTGTACCAGCTGACGGGCGGTTTGAAATCCGGCATGGGATACGTGGGGGCCAAAAATTTGGATGAATTGTACAACAATACCATATTCTGTGAAATATCCGCCGCCGGCCTGAGAGAAAGCCACGTTCACGATGTGATTATCACCAAGGAAGCCCCGAATTATCGCATAGACAACTAGCGTGGTGCAGCAATGCCGCAAAGCAAGGTCATTGTCATTGACTACGGCTCCCAGGTCACCCAGCTTATTGCCCGCAGGGTGCGCGAAGCCGGGGTTTATTCAGAAATACACTCCTGCGCGGCGACGGCGGATGAAGTGGCCGCCATGGAACCTTCCGCCATCATTCTTTCCGGCGGGCCGGCCAGTGTGGGAGAAAACGACGCCCCGACGCTTGATCCCGGCCTGCTGGCCCTCAATATCCCCGTGCTCGGCATCTGTTACGGGATGCAGCTTCTGGCCGAGAGCCTCGGCGGGGAGCTGGAGAGATCCTCCACGCGGGAGTATGGGCCGGCGGAACTGCGGTTCGATTCTCAATGCCTGCTTTGGGACGGCATAGCCGGCCCGACGCGTGTCTGGATGAGCCACGGCGACAGAGTTCTCGCCCCGCCGCCGGGCTTTGCCGTCACAGGCAGCACGGCTACGCTGAATGTCGCGGCCATGGCGGATGAGAGACGCAGGATTTACGCCGTGCAGTTTCACCCGGAAGCGCATCATACCACGAGCGGGCAGGACATGCTGCGCAATTTTCTGTTCAGGGCGGCGGGGCTTGCGCCGGACTGGAGCATGGCCTCGTTCGCGGAGCGCATCATCGGGGAAATGAAGGAGCGTATCGGGAACAAGCACGTTGTCTGCGCGCTTTCCGGCGGGGTGGATTCCACTGTCGTGGCGGTCTTGCTGCACCGCGCGATAGGCAAAAATCTGCACTGCATTTTTGTGGACAACGGGCTGCTGCGTTTGAAGGAAGCGGACGAAGTGGCGGAGTATCTGCGGGAACATTTTGATTTGAACCTCACTGTTGTTCAGGCGCAGGAGATCTTTCTCTCCCGGCTTGCGAAGGTGGAGGATCCTGAACAAAAGCGCAAGGCCATAGGCCGCGCGTTTATCGAGATTTTCGAGGAAGAGGCGAAAAAGCTGCCCCATGCGGATTTTCTGGCCCAAGGCACCCTCTACCCCGACGTTATTGAATCCACATCACACAAGGGGCCGAGCGCCGTTATCAAAAGCCACCACAATGTGGGCGGCCTGCCGGAAAAAATGCGGCTTACGCTCATTGAACCGTTACGCGAACTTTTCAAGGATGAGGTCCGCAAGGTGGCGGAAGAGATCGGCCTGCCCGATTTCATTGTCTGGCGGCATCCGTTTCCGGGGCCCGGTCTCGCCATCCGTGTGCTCGGCGAAGTCACCAAGGAACGCCTTGACGTTCTGCGCAGCGCGGACAGCATCGTGCAGCGGGAATTGCGGGAATCCGGCTGGTACCGCAGGGTGTGGCAGGGCTTTGCCGTTCTCCTGCCCTTGCGGACTGTGGGCGTGATGGGCGACGGCCGCACGTATGAGCACGTTGTGGCTCTTCGGATAGTGGACAGCGTGGACGCCATGACAGCGGACTGGTCGCGCGTTCCTCCTGACGTCATCGCGCGGATTTCCACCAGGATCATCAATGAAGTCAGCGGGGTCAACCGGGTTGTTTACGACGTCTCATCCAAGCCGCCGAGCACCATAGAGTGGGAGTAGGGGGAAAAGCATGTTCGGCATTGGAAGCACGGAATTTATAGTCATTCTTCTGGTGGCATTGATCGTGCTTGGTCCGAAAAGTCTTGCCGGCATTGCCCGCACCATGGGCAAGGCCATGGGCGAATTTCGCCGCATTTCCACCGATTTTCAACGTACATTGAATGCCGAGGCGGCGCAGGAGGAGGAAGGAGAACGCAAAAAACGGCAGGCCGGCCCTGCCCCTGTCGGCGATTCCGTCGGCGCCGCGCCGTCATCGCATGACTTCAAAGCCGCCGGGACGGCCGCTGATAATGCCGTTGCCTCGCAGGACTGGGCAGACGCGGCAGGCGATCTAAACACGGAGCCCGCGCCTGACGCTCCGCCGCAGCCGTCGCCGGGGGGCCCGCTTGCGGCGGCTGTGGCAAAGATCGGCGCCGAGGCTGAAGCAGCTGAAGGATGCCCCGGCCCGGGCGACACAGGCAAGGGCAATGCGGCATGAGCGAAAATGACTCCGCAACGCGGGAGATCGCGGCGAATTCCGCTGAAGCCGATGCCGCTGAATTCGCGGATGCCCTTTCAGGTCCGGAATGGCGGCCGGACGCCGCGCCGGGCGGCGGTGAGACTCATTCCGGGGCTGACCTTGAGGACGCCGCTTCACAGAGTGACGGCGCCGGCGCCTTTGTCTCCAGCGTAAAGGATGAAAGCCCGTCGGCAGATGCGGACGTTCCTTCGCGGCGGGAGGAAACCGCCCCTGCGGGAAGGGAAGACCCGGCGTCAAAGATGACCCTTATGGGCCATTTGAACGAACTGCGGATGCGCCTGGTGCGTTCCTGCATGGCCGTGGGCATTGCCTTTCTCGCGTGCTGGGTCGTTGTCGACCCTATTTTCGACACGTTGGTCAATCCTTTGCTTGAGGTTCTTCCGCCGCATTCCACAGCCATTTACACCACCTTGCCCGAAGGCTTTTTCACGCGCATGTTTGTTGCCTTTGTGACATCGCTGTTTTTGGCAAGCCCGGTCATTTTTTATCAGCTGTGGTCTTTCATCGCCCCAGGGCTCTACGAGGAGGAGAAACGCGCCATCGTGCCCATTGCCCTTGTTTCCGCCGTATTTTTTACCCTTGGTGGTTTTTTCTGCTATTTCATAGTGTTTCCCTATGCTTTCAAATTTTTTGTCAGTTTTTCAACGGAAGCCATTGTGGTCATGCCGAAAATCAGCGATTATCTTGACTTTGTGCTCAAGCTGATTCTCGCCTTCGGCCTGATTTTCGAGATGCCGCTCTTCGCCTTTTTTCTTTCGCGCATGGGGATCGTGACGGCGGCCATGATGCGCCGCATGCGGCGTTACGCCGTGCTGGCCATTTTTATTGTGGCCGCGATACTGACGCCGCCGGATGTGGTATCCCAGTTATTGATGGCCTGCCCGATGCTGATATTGTACGAGGTCAGCATACTTGTGGCGGCGGCATTCGGCCGCGCCCGAAAAGCGGGCAATTCTGCCGCGCACATTACGGAGGAAGCATGAACCGCGTATCCCGCGTCTCCATACTGGAACGCAACACCGCTGAAACACGCATCAACCTCACTTTGACGCTGGATGGTGAGGGAAAGACTTCCATACAGTCAGGCATTGGCCTGCTCAATCATCTGCTGACGCATGTAGCTTTTTGGGGGGGCATGGATCTTGAGTTGTCCTGCAAGGGCGATCTTGAGGTGGATGGGCATCACAGCGCGGAGGACGTGGGTTTGGCTTTCGGCCGCGCCTTCTCCGATGCCCTTGGGGACAAAAAAGGCATTGCGCGCGTGGGAAACGCCCGGGTGCCCATGGATGAGGCCCTTGCCGACGTCACGGTGGATATTTCCGGACGCCCCTGGCTGGAATGGCGTGGTGACGATATTTTGCCGCCTGTCATCGCCGGAGAGGAAAAAGATCTCTGGCGGGAATTTTTCAAATCATTCGTCGCAACCGCCCGCATAAACCTGCACATATCCTTTCTCTATGGAAAAAACGGACACCATTTGCTGGAGTCCGCCGCAAAGGGGCTTGGGCTTGCCCTGAAAGACGCTGTCCGTCTACAGGGCACAACAATACGAAGCACCAAGGGAGGGCTTGACTGATGCGCAGACTGTTTTTTATCACTTTGCCGGCGCTTGTCTGTTGCCTGTGTATTGCAGGCTGCGCCCGGATGCCGCGCAAAACGGAACAGGCGCGTGTTCCCGCCGGGGAAACCATTTATGTGGCTTCCTTCACGCAGCCGACGAGCACAAGCGAGCTCATAGCTGGCCTCATTCCGGAGAAGCAGGGGCGTGTTCCGGCAGACATGCTGCCTGGGCTGGACAGAGACCTGCGCAATGTATTGACGGGCGAAAGCAAGCGAATATACGGCTGGTTGCCCGCCAATACGGCAAATCCCGGCATGACGCGGTTTCATGCTTCAGAGCAGCCGCAGGCCCTGCCGCACTGGATTGAATACGGCAAAAAACACGGCGCGCGGTTTCTGCTGATTCCTCAAGTGCTGGACTGGCATGAGCGCGAAGGCTCGAAGGCCGGCGTCACCCACGCCGCCCGCGTGCGCCTGGAATTTTTCCTGCTCAACGTGCAGAGCGGCGCGCTGACGGGGCGTTCCGTCTACGAGGAAGAGCAGGCTGGTCTTGTGGACGATCTGCTGAGTGTCGCCTCATTCATCAGGAGGCACGGAGCCTGGGTTACGGCGGATGTGCTGGCCGGAGACGGGATGCGCAAAGCCGTGAAGGATCTCGGCCTGTGATATTGCGCTCCATAACGGCTTTTCTCCGATGATTTTCGCCGATGCCGCAAGAAAGTGATTCCGCGCCATGATACTCTATCCGGCTGTGGATATTCAGGGAGGCAAGGCGGTCCGCCTCAGGCAGGGCCGCGCGGACGCCTCCACGGTTTTTGCCGATGACCCGGTTGAGGCGGCCCTGTTGTGGGCGGCGCGCGGCGCGCAATGGCTGCACGTGGTGGATTTGGACGGGGCCTTTGACGGCGCTGCCAAAAACCGGGGTATCGTGCAGAATATTTGCGCGCGCGCGGGCATTCCTGTTCAGCTTGGAGGCGGCATCCGCAACGGGGACACGGCAAGGGCTTATTTGGAGGCGGGCGTCACGCGTCTGATTGTCGGAACCATGGCGCTGGAGTCGCCGAAGGCGTTTGCCGCCCTGTGTCGCTCTTTTCCCGGAAAGATTGGCGTTTCTCTCGACGCGGCGGCCGGTCGCCTCAAAAGCCGCGGCTGGGTGGCGGATACGGGTTTAGCCGCGGAAGACGTGCTGCCGCGTCTGGCGGGCGACGGCGCGGCTTTTATTGTTTACACGGACATTGAGCGGGACGGCATGCAAAGCGGCGTCAACCTGCGCGCTTTGAAACATCTTGCGGAGATGTCGAGCATCCCCGTTATTGCCGCCGGGGGCGTGTCCACTCTGGCGGATGTGCGGAAGCTTTACCCGCTGACGCTCAATACCAGCTTGATCGGGGCTGTCAGCGGACGCGCGCTCTATGAGGGCACGCTGGATCTGGAGCAGGCGAACGACTGGATAGCCGCGCAACGGCCGGGATGACGTATCAGGGTAAAACGTCCTATTGCGCCGTATGGGTTTTTACGGCGCCTGCGCCCTGACGCAGAGAGTGCCACAGCGGAGTGACCGCTGCCGCCTGTCCCGAAAAGATTTCGTCATTATCGGCATTCAGGGCTTGCGGCAGCACTTCGTCCACATGCTCCACAAAAACAAGCTCAAGATCTTTTAGAACCTCGTCGGGCACTTCCTGCAAATCTTTTTCATTGTCGGCGGGCATTATTACTCTTTTTATGCCGCTACGCCGGGCGGCCAGCAATTTTTCCCGCAGGCCCCCAATGGGCAGGACGCGCCCGCGCAGCGATATCTCGCCGGTCATGGCGACATCGTTGCGTACGGGAATGCCCAGCAGGGCGGAGGTGATGGAAGTGGCCAGGGTGATCCCGGCGGACGGGCCGTCCTTGGGGGTGGCTCCGGAAGGCACATGGACGTGAATGTCCACCTTGCGGTGAAAGCGCGGATCCAAACCCAGAAGATCAGCGCGCGAGCGAACGTAGGACAGAGCCGCTTTGGCGGATTCCGTCATGACTTCGCCGAGCTGGCCCGTGATTACCACATGTCCTGAGCCCGACATAAGGCTCGTTTCCACAAGCAGAATTTCCCCGCCGCGCTGGTTGTAGGCGAGCCCGGCGCACACTCCCACTTTCGGGCTGTCTTCACGTTCTTCATGACGGTATTTCTTCACGCCGAGAAAGTTTTGAAGACAGGACTTTGTGATGGCAACGCGTTTCTCCAGATTGTTTTCTTCCACAAGGCGTATGGCTGTTTTTCGGCACAAGGCCGCGATTTCCCTTTCCAGATTGCGCACTCCCGCCTCGCGGGTATAGGAGCGGATGATCTCCAGAAGGGCATTTTCAGAAACGCGAATATTCCGTTTCTGGAGACCGTGCTCTTCAATTTGGCGCGGCAGAAGAAAATTTTTTGCTATGTGCCGTTTCTCGGTTTCCAGATAACTGGAAAGTTCGATGATTTCCATGCGGTCAATCAGCGGCGCCGGGATGCTGTGCAATGAGTTGGCGGTGGTGATAAAAAAGATTTTGGAGAGGTCGTATTCAATGTCCAGATAATGATCCATGAACGCGTTGTTCTGTTCGGGGTCAAGCACCTCCAGAAGCGCTGAAGCGGGATCGCCCCGATAGTCCGCGGTCATTTTGTCGACTTCGTCAAGGCAGAACAGCGGATTGTTGAACTTTACCCGTTTGAGCGACTGAAGAATTTTACCGGGCATGGAGCCTACATACGTCCGTCTGTGACCGCGAATTTCAGCCTCGTCGCGGACGCCCCCCAGAGAAAGCCGCACAAAATCCCGCCCTGTGGCTCTGGCCACGGATTTGGCAAGCGAGGTTTTACCCACGCCGGGCGGGCCCACAAAACATAGGATGGGCCCCTTCAGACCTTGCGAAAGCTTTTGCACCGCAAGATATTCCAGAATGCGCTCCTTCGGCTTTTCAAGGCCGTAATGATCTCCGTCCAGAGTAGCGCGGGCTCTTTCTATATCAATGTCAATCTGCTTGAGATCATTCCACGGCAAATCCAGAATCCAGTCAATGTAGTTGCGCACGACAGTATATTCAGCCGCCGAGGGAGGCATGGAGCGAAGCTTTTTGAGTTCTTCAAGACCCTTTTCGCGGGCTTCCCTGGACAGGTTGCGTCCCTTGAGTTTTTGTTCAAGTTCACCCATTTCGGCCTGGGGATCCTCTTCCTTCCCCATTTCTTTGTTGATGGCCTTGATCTGCTCGTTCAGATAGTATTCGCGCTGATTGCGTTCCATCTGCACCTTGACGCGATTTTTGATGCGTTTTTCCACGGAGGCCATGTCTATTTCGCCCTGCAGCAACTCATAGGCGCGTTCCAGGCGTTCACGCACGTCAAGAAGCTCCAGCACTTCCTGTTTTTTCTGATAGTCCGCCTTGAGGTGAGGCATAACGGCATCGGCGAGAATGCCTGGAACCTGCAGGGACTGCATGGAAAGCAGGGTTTCCTGGGGGATTTTTTTGTTGATTTTTCCGAATTCCTCAAGGGATTCATGCACGGCGCGCATGAGAGCAGGCAACTCGTCATTTTTGGAAATTGTCTCGGTAAGGCGGACGATGCGCGCGACCGGGCAGGTTTCGGCATCCCGCAGATTTTGCCACTGCGCCCTGAAAAGCCCTTCAAAGAGAACTTTTATCGTGTCGTCCGGAAGCCGGAGCAGTTGCAGCACGCGGCTGACGACGCCGACGGGGCTGAGGTCTTCGGACAGGGGCGTTTCGGCGTTGGCGTTGCGCTGGGCGACCAGAATAAGCGTTTTCCCGTATGTGCTTTGCGCAAGCTCAACGGCTTTTATGGAGGGCAGCCTGCCCACAAAGAGCGGCATGACCAGGCGCGGGAACATGACAATCTCCCGCAGAGGCATGAGCGGCAATTCCAGAAAGGCTTTTATGCTCCTTTCGTCAGACATGGTTACCTCTTGTCCGTTCGGTGACGGCACATGGATTTTGCCCTGAAACGCATTCGTCCTGTCTCAGGATGCCTTGTCTTCTTCATCCGCGCGCATGGCGTCGGCATCCCCGTAAAAAAGCAGCGGGGGCTTTCCCTTTTCGATCACGCCGCGGTTTATGAGGCATTCCCGGACATCGGGCATGGAAGGCAGCTTGAACATGATGTCCAGCATGATTTTTTCCATTACGTTGCGCAGCCCGCGGGCGCCGGTTTTGCGTTCAATGGCCTGGGAGGCGATGGCCTTGAGCGCGTTGGGCGTGAAGCGCAGTTTCACGTGATCGAGCTCGAAAAGTTTTTGATACTGGCGCACAAGGGCGTTTTTGGGTTCAATGAGGATGCGCACAAGATCAGATTCCTCCAGTTCGTCCACATGGGTGATGATCGGGATACGGCCGACAAATTCAGGAATCAGACCGAATTTGACCAGATCCTGGGGATGAATTTTTTCCAGCAGCTCCGCCATGGGGATGTCCCCGCTTGCCCGCAATCTCGCCCCAAAACCCATGGAGCCGCCGCTCACCCGCGATTCCACGATTTTGTCAAGACCCACAAACGCGCCACCCACGACAAACAGGATATTGGCCGTGTTCATGCGGATAAATTCCTGCTGCGGGTGTTTGCGCCCGCCTTTGGGAGGAATATTGGCTTCCGTGCCCTCAATGATTTTCAGCAGAGCCTGCTGCACTCCCTCTCCGGACACGTCGCGGGTAATGGAAGGCCCGTCGCCCTTGCGTGATATTTTGTCTATTTCATCAATATAGATAATGCCCTTGCTCGCCGCCTCCAGGTCATAGTCCGCGTTCTGCAAAAGCTGGACGAGGATATTTTCCACATCCTCGCCGACATACCCCGCTTCGGTAAGCGTGGTCGCGTCCGCAATCGCGAAGGGCACGCGCAGAATTTTCGCCAGCGTTTTGGCAAGCAGCGTTTTTCCGCTGCCGGAAGGCCCGACAAGAAGGATGTTGCTTTTTTCAAGCTCCACGTCATCGCCCGGAGAATTGTCGTAAAACACGCGTTTGTAATGGTTGTGCACCGCCACGGAAAGATTTTTTTTCGCCTCATGCTGGCCGATGACGTATTTGTCCAGCCGGTTTTTTATTTCCACGGGAGAGAGCAGGCGCTCCTCGTTTTCCGCATTTTCGCGCTGATCGCGGAGGATGATCTCGTTGCACTGTTTGATGCAATTGTCGCATATTGTGGCGGCGTCATGCACGATGAGATTTTGCACCTCAAGTTCGCTACGGCCGCAAAAAGAGCAGCGCAGGGGCTCCTTGGTCATGGATTTTTTGATTTTTGACATAGGTTACTTGCCCTTTCCCTGCGCCATGTCACTGCGCGAAACCAGCACGCGGTCAATAATGCCGAGTTTTTTGGCTTCTTCAGGCGTTAAAAAGTTGTCTCTCTCTGTGGCGGCCGCCACCTCCTCATAGGGGCGCCCCGTGTTTTCGGCCAGCATGCGGTTGAGATTTTCTTTGAGCCGCAGGACTTCGCGGGCGTGAATCTCAATATCCGTGGCCTGTCCCTGATACCCGCCCGAAGGCTGATGGATCAATATCTGGCTGTTGGGCAGGGCAAAACGCAGCCCCGGCGCTCCGGCCGCCAGCAGAAAAGCGCCCATGCTGGCGGCCCGGCCTATGCACACGGTTGACACCGGTGAGGAGATGAAACGCAACGTGTCATATATGGCGAGCCCGGCGGTGACAGAGCCTCCCGGGCTGTTGATGTAGAGACTGATTTCTTTTTCGGGATCCTGGGATTCCAGAAAAAGCAGCTGGGCGCATACCAGCGAGGCCACGACGTCATTGACTTCGGTGCCGAGCAGGATGATGCGGTCCTTGAGCAGACGCGAATAAATGTCATAGGCCCGTTCGGAGCGGCCGGTTGTCTCAATGACTATGGGAATTAACGACATGACGACTGGTCCCTGGTATGCGGCGGTACGCCGTTATGACGCGGAGCTGTTCCCAGCGGCGCCGTTTTTGTCGGCAGCTTCGGCCTCTTCGCTTTCCGAAGGTTCAACTTCAGAAATGGCGGCCTTGGCGTATACAAGTTCCATGGCTTTGTCAGCCAGCAGACGATCACGCAATGCAAAAATCATGCCTGATTTCTCATACTGATTCCGCAACGTGTTAAAGTCGTCACCGCTTTGCAGACTTGCCTGGTAAATATGGGAGTTGACTTCCTGGTCGCTGACCTCCAGGCCCTCCTTCTTGGCGATGGAGAGCATAAGAACCTGGCAGCGCGCTGTTGCCCGGGCTCTGGGCAAAACTTCGGCGCGCAGGTCTTCCAGGCTCTTGCCGAGAGATTCCAGACTCTTGCCGGCGCGCTCAAGGCGCGACTTCCGCGCCGCAAGCAGGGTATTGACCTGAATGTCGACCATGCTCTCCGGCAGGGGGAAATCCGTCATTTTCACCAGCCTGTCCAGGAGCTTTTTTTGGGTGGCGCCTTTGTTGAGGCTGGTACGGCTCTTCACGTAACTGTCGGCAATTTTTTCCCTGAGTTCCCCGATCGTTTCCAAGCCCAGTTTTTTTGCCAATTCATTATCAAGCTCAGGGAGCTGACGCTCCTTGACGGCATGCACCCTTACCTTCATGGTGACGGTTTTCCCCGCCAGATGCGGAGCGATGAAGTCGTCGGGAAAATGTATCTCCCCTTCGCCTTCCTGGCCGTAGGGGATGGTTTTTACAAGCTCTTCAAACTGTTCCAAGGCCTGGCGTTCGCCGAGCGCCAGCTCAAAATTTTCGGCGGACACATTCTCCACCGGTTTGCCGTCCGCATAGGCGGCAAAGTCCAGATTGACCACCTGACCGTCCACAGCCGGCCCGTTGCCGTCAACGGGAACAAGCCTGGCGTTGTCGCGGCGGATGCGCTCTAGGACTTCATCCACTTCTTCCTCTTTCACGACGACCTTTTCCTGTACTTCCTCCAGACCCTCATACGGGGGCAGATCAAGAGAAGGAAGCACCTCGAACTCAATGCTGTATGTGTAGCCTTTACCGCGTTCCAGCGTGTCCGGCCCGTCAAGGTGTATGCCGGACACGGGGCTGAGGCCGAGGGACTGCATGATTTCGTTGATATGCACGTTGACAAGATCCTGGCGGGCCTCTTCGTAAATTTTGCCCTGAAATCGTTTTTCGATAACCCGGGCGGGAACTTTCCCCTTGCGGAATCCATCCAGCTGGAGGGAGGTCTTGTACAGGGCGACAGCCCCCGCAATGGCCGCTTCCACTTCTTGCGCTTCGGCGATAATGACGACCTTTTTTTTAACCGGCGACAGCTCTTCGGTTTTGTACTCCACGTGGGGCTCCTTTTTTGCGACGTGCGAATGCGGCGGATATGTACACCATTTACGCGTTGCGCGCAACAGCCGGCCCGGCGCATACCCGCTGGCCGGAACCCGCCCGGCCGCCGTTATTTGCAACATTGTATATTATTTATTTTTGCCCGGTCAATGGCATTTGAAGGCATGGAAATTGTAAAAAGATACATTGTTATTATGGCCTGTTATGGAGTACGTTTCATTTTCGGCGCATTTGACACCAGGGCCGCATAGCGGCTATGCTTGCCAAGGACGAATTTCGGGGGTTCCCCCTTTTCTGGAGGACGTGTTGAACCAATTCAGCCGCAATTTGATGCTCTGGGCAATCATCGTTTTGGCGATGGTTATGCTCTTCAATACCTTTGAGCAGACCCAAGGCCCCACGCAGCGGGTTCCCTATACGGATTTCTTGACCAGACTTAACGAGGGCCAGTTGTTGTCCGTAACAATGCAGGGGCACAACTTGACGGGCAGAACCGCCGACGGCCGGAGTGTCCAGACCTATGCGCCGCAGGATCCGGGTCTGGTCGATCGTCTTATTGAAAAGAAGGTCGAAATCAAGGTCGAACCGCCGGAAGAGCAGCCCTGGTATATGACGCTTCTGGTTTCCTGGTTTCCCATGTTGCTGCTCATCGGCGTATGGGTCTTTTTCATGCGCCAGATGCAGGGGGGCGGAGGCAGGGCCATGAGTTTCGGCCGTTCCCGGGCGCGCATGCTCAACCAGGAAAGCGCGCGCGTTACCTTTGACGATGTGGCCGGGGTGGACGAAGCCAAGGATGAGCTTTCTGAAGTCGTGGAATTTCTCTCCAATCCGAAAAAATTCACCCGCCTCGGGGGGCGCATCCCCAAAGGGGTTCTGCTGGTCGGCCCTCCCGGCACCGGCAAAACGCTTTTGGCGCGCGCCGTGGCCGGTGAGGCGGGCGTCCCTTTCTTTTCCATTTCCGGTTCCGACTTTGTGGAAATGTTTGTCGGCGTTGGGGCCTCAAGAGTGCGCGATCTTTTTGTGCAAGGTAAAAAAAACGCGCCCTGCCTGATCTTTATCGACGAAATTGACGCCGTGGGGCGTCAGCGGGGCGCCGGGCTGGGCGGCGGGCATGATGAGCGCGAACAGACGCTGAACCAGTTGCTTGTCGAAATGGATGGTTTTGAAAGCAACGAAGGCGTTATTCTGATAGCCGCTACCAACCGTCCGGACGTGCTTGATCCGGCCCTTTTGCGGCCGGGCCGCTTCGACAGGCAGGTGATTGTTCCCACGCCGGATTTACGCGGCCGCAAGCGCATTCTGGAGGTGCATACCAAGCGTACGCCGCTGGATGAAGATGTGAATCTGGACGTGCTGGCCCGCGGCACACCCGGATTTTCCGGAGCGGACCTGGAAAATCTCGTCAATGAGGCCGCGCTGCAGGCCGCCAAGCTCAATCAGGAAAAACTCGACATGAACGACTTTGAGTACGCCAAGGACAAGGTGCTCATGGGGCGCGAGCGGCGCAGCCTGATTCTGTCTGATGAGGAAAAGCGCATCACGGCCTATCACGAGGGCGGGCATGCCTTGGTGGCGAAACTTTTGCCGGGGGCCGATCCCGTGCACAAGGTCACCATAATTCCGCGCGGCCGCGCGCTGGGCGTTACCATGCAGTTGCCTGAGGAAGACAGGCACGGCTATTCGCGAACCTACCTGCGCAACAATCTTGTGGTGCTGCTCGGCGGCCGGGTGGCTGAGGAACTGATTTTTGACGACATCACCACCGGCGCTTCCAACGATATTGAGCGCGTCACCCGCATGGCGCGTAAAATGGTGTGCGAATGGGGCATGAGCGACGTCATCGGAACCCTTGCCATCGGCGAAACCGGCGAGGAGGTCTTCATCGGCCGTGAATGGATACAAAACAAAAATTACAGCGAGGATACGGCCCGGGTGGTGGACGCCGAGGTCAAGCGCATTGTGGAGGACGCCCACAACCGTTGCCGCGAACTTCTGCAAAGCCACGGCGAGGTGCTGCACCGTATCGCGCGGGCTCTGCTTGAGCGGGAAACCATCAACGGCGAAGAACTTGACAAGATTATGAAAGATGAGGAACTGCCGCCGCTTGACACAAACGGCAACAAGCCCGCGGAGAGCGGTGGAGATGCCGAAAAAAATTCCGGCGATTCCGACGCCGCGGCCCAGGATTTTGAGCTGGAGCCGGATTCCGCGGACAAAGATCCGCCTCGGGCGACAAAAGACACTGATGCCTGATTCCGCCGCGCGAAGCGCCATGTGGCGTATATCCGGCGGGCGCATCCTCGCTCCGTCCGCGCCTTTCGGCGTCATGGGCATTGTCAATCTGACGCCGGACTCTTTCCATGACGGGGGCCGTTACGCTTCAGCCGGATCGGGGCTGGCGCAGGCCCTGCGTCTTTACGGCGATGGCGCCGATATAGTGGATTTTGGCGCCGAGACTACAAAACCCGGTGCCGAGGCTCTCTCCCCGGAGGAGGAGCAGACCCGCCTCCTGCCGGTGCTGCGCGCCGCGCGCGAGGCGGCCCCGGATATGGTCGTCTCCGTGGACACGTATCACGCCGGAACAGCGGCGGCCGCCCTTGATTTTGGCGCGGCCGTCATCAACGATGTTTCGGCCTGCTCTTTTGACCCCGGCCTCACGGATGTGCTTGTCCAGTACAAGCCGGGATATGTGCTCACGCACCACAGAGGCAGGCCGAAAACCATGCAGGACGAGCCGCGCTATGATGACGTTCGCCGCGAGGTTGCCTTTTTTTTTGAGCGGGAGATGGCCCGTCTTGTCAGGGCCGGTCTTCCCGAGGATAGCATCGCGCTTGACCCCGGCGTCGGTTTCGGCAAAACGTGCGCGCATAATGTGGATCTTCTGACTCACCCGGAGGATTGGCTTTCTTTCGGCAGACCGGTGCTTCTGGGGATCTCCATGAAATCCCTGTTCGGCGATCTGCTTGGCCTGCCGGTAACCGACCGCGGCCTTGCCACCCAGATTGCGACGGCTCTGCTCTGGAGCGGCGGCATCTTCTGGCATCGCGTGCACGACGTGGCCGCGACGCGCCAAAGCCTTGCCCTTGCCGCCGCCCTGCGGCCCAAACAATGCGAGCGTGCGGGTGTTTGAGGCGCTTCCCGTAACCTGGAGAGATTTGCTGGACATAGCGTTCGTAAGCGTGCTGCTGTATCAGCTTATCCAGCTTTTGCGCGGTACGCGCGCGCTGGCCGTGCTGACCGGTCTTGGTCTCCTGACGGTGCTCTACTACGTGTCCGGGTATCTGGGCCTGAATACGCTGTTCTGGCTGCTGCAGCATATTTTCAGCTCCCTGTTTATCGTCATTGTCATTCTGTTTCAGGCAGACATCCGGCAAGCTCTCGGGGAGATCGGGGCGCGCAGAATATTCAGGCGGAACAGGCTTCAACAGGGCGGCATAGAGGAAGTCGTCATGGCTTGCCAAGAAATGGCGAGACTGCGCATCGGGGCGCTGATCGTCATTGAGCGCGGTATGCGTCTCGGAGACATGGTGGCGCGCGAGGGGGTGCGGGTCGACGCGTTGCTCTCGCGGCGCTTGCTCATGAATATTTTTCACCCCAGAGCGCCGTTGCACGACGGCGCGGTCATCATCAGCGCCGGACGCATCATGGCCGCAGCCTGCATCATGCCCCTGGCCACAGCGGACGGGCAGAGCTTCGGCACGCGCCATCGCGCGGCCATGGGCATTACCAGCGAGAGCGATGCCGTGGCGGTTGTTGTTTCAGAAGAGCGCGGGGAAATAACTCTGGCCCTCCGGGGGGAGTTGACGCTTGTCCCGGATGCCGCGCGCCTAAGGCAGGTTCTCAATGAAATTTTCTAAACGCGGCCGTATGGCGTTCAACCTGTTTTCTCTTGTCGTAGCCGTTTTTGCCTCCATCAGCATCTGGTACGTGGTGAGCGTACGCGAGCGGCGTGAAGCCCAAATTGAGATCATTGTGGATTACTTTGGCATCCCGGCGGATCTGGTCGTTACTGATGGCCTGGTGAACAAGGTGACTGTGCGTCTGCGCGGGCCGGAAACCCTGTTGCGCACGTTTACCCAGCAACGCCTGGTGAGGGCCGTGGATCTTTCCAATATCCGCAAGGGAGTCACAACAGTGCCGCTGACCCCCGAAATGCTGTGGCAGACCGTGCAATCCTTTGAAGTTGTGGATATTCAACCTACGCGCATTGTCGTCAAAGCGGACAAACTTGTCGAACGCAACGTGCCCTTGCGCTATGTCCTGGATTCCCCCCTGCGGGGCGATGCCCTGACCGTGGGTGAGGTCAGCATAACCCCCTCCACGGTTGTGCTGCGCGGCCCCGAGAGGGCTGTCGCCGGCATTTCCGTCCTGCCGGTGACCATAACGCTTGATCCCAGGGCAGCCGGTTCCCTGGTGAAGGAACGCATTACCCTGGATACCCCCGGTTTTGTCACTGCCCTGCCGTCGGCCGTGCAGGTGCAATATACCATCACCAGCGGCAGGGCGACGCTTTCCCGCCAGTGCAGGATTGTCCTTGTCGCGGAAAACAGCCGGATTTACGACGTAAGTCCGGCAGAAATAACCCTGCTCGTGGAAGTTCCGGAAGCATTGAGCAAAAATTCAAGATATCTCAATCAATTGGAAGTCAGTGCGGTTCCCCCTCAACTTGAGCCAGGCCAAAAAGCCAAAGCGGCGTTGCGTCTTCGTCTGCCCGAAGGCATGACGGTGCTGACGCCGCTGGATGATGTGACTGTCACGCGAAAGGATGAACCCAAAGCGCTGAGTACGGAATGACAGGATTGCCGGATAAAGGAGACGCCATGTCTGAACGTCTTTTCGGTACGGATGGTCTGCGCGGTACGGTAAACGCCCACCCCATGACCGTGGACGTGGCCCTGC
>JAISOT010000131.1 GCA_031275465.1 Desulfovibrio sp. | reverse complement strand
CCGCGCTGCCGGGCATGCTGACAGGGGCTATCCTGGGGCTTTCGCGGGCGGCCGGGGAAACGGCGGCCATCATGTTCACCGCCGCGGTATTCTTCAAAAAAGGCGGCATGGACTCCCTGTTCAGCCCGGTCATGGCCCTGCCGAACCATATGTATGTGCTCGCCACATCCGGCACTGAGATCGGCAAAACCATGCCGCTGCAATACGGCACGGCTCTCGTGCTTCTCGCCCTGGTCATCGGCATAAACATCTCTGCCATCCTCATGCGGGACAGGCTGCAAAAAAAGCGGCAACACTGATCCGCGGCGAAAAAGCCGCAGCGTGCCCGTAAAACGGATTCAACAAAACTCTTGACAAATCCGCCCGACAATCCTTAACACTAAGGCATTGAAAGGGGCTGGCCGGCGCGCCGGCCTTTTCCGTATGAAACTTGCCGACAAGAGCATACGTTTCTGACGGCCGCCATGCCCGCGATCACCGCGAACCACACGCATCGGGACACGCCATGAACACACTATTCCACCGCGGCCGCCGTCTGCGCCAAAGTCCGCAATTGCGCGATCTTGTCCGCGAAACGGCGCCGCTGCTGGCCGAAGATCTCGTCATGCCCTGTTTTGTTGTGGAAACGGCAACCAGCCGCTTTCGCAAAGAAATCCCCTCCATGCCCGGACAGTTTCAGCTGAGCCCGGTTGAATTGGAAAAACTGGTGGAAACAGTGCCGCGCCTCGCCGCCGTGCTCCTTTTCGGCATACCCGCCGGGAAGGATGACAGGGCTTCGGGCGCGTACGCGGAAAACGGCATTGTGCAACAGGCCGTGCGCCGTCTCAAGGCGCGCCGCCCGGATCTTCTGGTCATTACCGACGTCTGTCTGTGCGAATACATGAGCCACGGGCATTGCGGCGTATTGTCCCCTGACGGCAGAATACAAAACGACGCCACGCTGCCCCTCATTGCCCAAACGGCGGTAAGCCACGCGCAGGCGGGCGCGGACATGGTGGCCCCCTCGGACATGATGGACGGCCGTGTCGCCGCGATACGCGGCGCGCTGGACGCCGAAGGGTTTACGCAGACGCCGATCCTCTCCTATGCCGTCAAATACGCCTCGGCCTTTTACGGCCCCTTCCGCGAAGCAGCGCATTCGGCGCCGTCCTGCGGCGACCGTAAATCCTATCAGATGGACCCCGGCAATGCCCGCGAGGCGCTCATTGAAGCCCGGGCGGATATTGCCGAAGGCGCGGACGCTCTCATTGTCAAACCGGCGGGGCCGTATGCCGATATTCTCTACCGGGTGCGGCGGGCCGTTGACGTGCCCCTCTGCGCCTATCAGGTGAGCGGAGAGTACGCCATGCTGCGCGCCGCCGGCCTCAAGGGCTGGATTGACGAAAAATCTGCGATGCTGGAGTCCCTGCTTGGCCTCAAAAGGGCTGGCGCGGACATGATCATCACGTATTGTGCGGAAGCACTGCTCAGGCAAAAGCTGGCGCGTTGATGGCCCATCCCCATTACGGACGCGGCGGACAGGGGCCGCATGTTCTTGAGGACGGCAGCCCGGCCTGCCGCCTGATCGCCTGGGAAATCACCCGCTCCTGCAATCTGGCCTGCAGGCACTGTCGGGCGGAAGCCCATGAAGCCCCGTATCCGGGCGAACTCACCACAATGCAGGCCCGCGCGCTTATTGACGCCTTTCCCGAAGTGGGCAGGCCCATCATCATCTTCACAGGCGGCGAACCCATGCTGCGCCCCGACGTGTACGAACTCGTGGCCTACGCTCACGGAAAGGGCCTGACCTGCGCACTTTCACCCAACGGAACCCTTATTGACGCGAACAACGCCGGAAAAATCAAATCCGCCGGGGTGGACCGCTGTTCCATCTCCATTGACGGGCCGGACGCGGCGAGCCATGACGCCTTTCGCGGCGTGCCAGGGGCCTTTGAGTCCTCTGTGCGGGGCATTGAACATCTGAAGGACGCCGGCCTGCCCTTCCAAATCAACACTACCGTGACCAAGGACAACCTCGGGCGGTTCAGACAGATATTCAATCTCTGCCGCCGTCTCGGGGCCGCCGCCTGGCACATTTTTCTCCTGGTGCCGATGGGGCGCGCGGCGCGCCTTGCCGACCAGGTGATTTCCGCCCGGGAATACGAAGATGTTCTTCACTGGTTCTATGAATTCCGCAAAACAACGGACATGCATCTGAAAGCCACCTGCGCGCCCCACTATTACCGGATTCTGCGGCAACGCGCCCACGCCGAGGGCCTGCGCGTCACGCCGGAGACATTCGGCATGGACGCCCTCACCCGGGGCTGCCTTGGCGGCACCGGCTTTTGTTTCATCAGCCACACGGGTCAGGCGCAGCCCTGCGGCTATCTGACGCTCGACTGCGGCAACGTGCTGCACACCCCTTTCCCGCGGATTTGGAGGGAGAGCGCCTGTTTTCGCCAGTTCCGCGACCAGTCCCAATACAAGGGCAAATGCGGAATCTGCGAATTCCACAAGGTATGCGGCGGCTGCCGCGCGCGGGCCTACAGCCTGAACGGCGACCACATGGCCGAAGAGCCGCTCTGCTCCTACCGGCCCCGCGCCGGAAGCTGACGGAGAACCGCCGTGAAAGACCATATCCCGGAACAGATTGCCCTGGACGGCACTGACCGCCGCCTTCTGGATATCATCCAGACGGATTTTCCCCTCTGCCCGCGCCCTTACGCCGAGCTTGGCAGGCGCCTCGGCATTGCGGAAGAAGAAGCCCTTGACCGCGTGCGCGCCCTGCGGAAAAAACAGGTCATCCGCCGCCTGGGGGCCAACTTCCAGTCCTCCGGCCTGGGTTTTGTCTCCACCTTGTGCGCGGCCAAAGTGCCTGAAGAACGCCTCGAAAACTTCATCGCCGCAGTCAATGCCGAACCGGGCGTCACCCACAACTACCTGCGCGAGCACAGCTACAACGTGTGGTTCACCCTGATCAGCCCCTCGCGCGAGGAAGCGCAGACCGCGCTTGACGGCATCACCGAACGCACGGGCGTGCCCATCCTCAACCTTCCGGCAACGCGGATATACAAAATCCGCGTGGATTTCCGGATGACGGAGTGAATCCGCTCCGTCCGTGACGGAGCTGGTTCCGTTTGAAGAGAAACCGGCGCGCACCCTCAAAGTTAGCAGGCCTGCAGGTCGGACTCAGGCCAAAAAATTCAGGAACGCTCCGCCATGCAAATCATTTTCACCCAGGACGGCTACACGGTTGACGGGGGCGAACTTTCGCACGCGCAGCTGTACGGGCTCGCCTTCGACAGTACGCCCTCCGACGACGCGGCGCTGCGGTTTCTTGTCGGTATCGCCAGATCGCTTGTGGACAGCGTCCGGCGCGATCCGGACCTTGAGCTTACGCGGACGGCGGCCAAGCCGGAGCCGGCCGCGCTGTTCGAACTGCTGCGCGGGCTGCCTTTCGTGCTGGGTTCCGAGCTGGTCAACCTGAACTGGATAGAAAACATCCACAATCGGCTTGCGGACGTGTTCAACGCCGAACTTGCCGCGTTTGACGGCACGGCGGCGGAATATCTGCATTCCCGGAACACCGCGCTGACGGTGAGCGGACGCGTTTTTTTACACCTCGTGGAGACGCGGGAGGAAGACTTCCCGTTCGCCTTTATGGCGACGTATTCCACAAAAAGCGAAAACACCGTGCGACACCTGCCGCTGAAACGCGCTCTTGAGGAATTTGACGGCGACCAGACAGCGCTGTTGGGATTGCTGTCCGCGGTCAGCAAGGCGGCGAACGACAGCGAGTTTATCACAGGGCTTGTGGAAAGCGGCGAATTGTTCAGCCCTCTGAAATTCAACCCGGAAGACGCGTACACGTTTCTGCGGGAAGTGCCGCTGTATGAGGCATGCGGCATAATCTGCCGCATACCGGATTTTTGGAAGCGCAAGGCGAAATCGAGGCTCTCGCTGTCGCTTGGCTCAAAAGAGCCGTCCGCGCTGGGAATGCAGTCGTTAATCGCGTTCTCCCCGTCCGTCTATTTCGGCGACACGGAGTTGAGCCGCGAGGAGCTTGAAGCGTTGCTCGGCGAGGACAACGGTCTGGCCTTCCTCAAAGGCAAATGGGTGGAAGTCAATCAGGAGCGCATCAGACAAATCCTTGACGCGCTCGACAAGGTGGAGGGACGCGGCGAGCTTGCGTTCGCGGAGGCAATCAAGCTCCAGGCGGGCATAGCGGACGCGGTGGAACGGATAGACGACACCGAGGTGCAGATCACCAACGGCGAATGGCTGCGCTCCGTGTTCACGAAAATGACGCGGCCGGGCGAAATAGAGCCCGCGCCCCCGGGCAGCGGCTTCAAGGCCACGCTCCGCCACTACCAGCAGACGGGGCTGAACTGGCTCACGTTTATGCGCGGCATGGGTTTCGGCTCTCTGCTTGCGGACGATATGGGACTCGGCAAGACGGTGCAGGTGCTGGCCTTGCTGGACAGACTCCGCGAAGTGGAGCCTGACGCGAAAACGCTGCTTGTCGTTCCCGCCTCATTGCTCGTGAACTGGCAGAAGGAGGCGGCGAAGTTCGCGCCCCGGCTGCGGGTCTTTGTCATCCACGGCGGCAATACCGACTTTTCGCCCGCCGATGCGGAGCTGTTCATCACGACCTATGGAATGGCGGCGCGGCTTGAAAAGCTGACCGCCGCCGCGTGGGATTTGCTGATTCTTGACGAGGCGCAGGCAATCAAGAATCCGGGCATAAACCAGACCAGGGCGGTCAAGAGGATTGACAGCGGCATGCGCATCGCGATGACGGGTACGCCGATTGAGAACAGGCTCGCGGATTTGTGGTCGTTGTTCGACTTTCTGAACCCGGGTCTGCTCGGCACGGCGAAAGAGTTCGCGGGCTTCACGAAAAAGCTGAAAGACGCGCCGGAGGGCTATTCCAAACTGCGCGGCGCGGTGTCGCCGTTCATTCTGCGGCGGCTCAAAACGGACAAGTCCGTCATATCCGATTTGCCTGACAAGAATGAAATCAAGCAGTTCACGACGCTGACGAAAAAGCAGGTCGCGCTGTACAACGCGCTTGTGCAGGATTTGCAGCGCGGCCTGCTCGAAGAGGAAAACACGGGCATTCAGCGCAAGGGCAAAATCCTCGCGGCGATTATGAAATTCAAGCAGATATGCAACCACCCCGACCAGTTCAACGGTCAAAGAGCCTTTGACCCAAAGCAGAGCGGCAAGTTTGGGACGCTTGCCGAAATCTGTGCAACCATCCGCGACAAACACGAGAGCGCGCTGGTGTTCAGCCAGTTCCGCGAGATGTGCGCGCCGCTGTCGCGCTACCTTGAAACGCTGTTCGGGCGGCCGGGCCTGGTAATCCACGGCGGGATCACGCCGAAAAAACGCGGCGGCATGGTGGAAAAATTCAACTCTGAATATGTGCCGTTTATGGTGCTGTCCCTGAAAGCGGGCGGCGTGGGCCTGAACCTCGCCGCCGCAAACCATGTCGTTCACTTTGACCGCTGGTGGAACCCGGCGGTTGAGAACCAGGCCACCGACCGCGCGTTCCGCATCGGGCAGACAAAAAGCGTGATGGTGCATAAATTCGTCACGACAGGCACGATTGAGGAGAAGATCGACCAGATGATAGAGGGCAAGCAACAGCTCGCGGCGGATGTCATTGCGGCGGGTTCCGGCGAAAACTGGGTGACGGAACTGTCCAACGCCGAACTTGTGAACCTGTTCCGGCTGGAGGTGTAGCCGATGAGTTGGGGATACATCTATTACAACACGCCGTCCGTGGCGGAACAGCGCAGGACCGCCGAAAGGCGCAGAAAACAGCTTGAGAAGGAGCACGCCGATCTTCAGCCGATTATCATAGAAGGCAACAAGATCGCCAAGAGGTGGTGGGGCGTCGCGTGGAACAGGAACCTCGAAAGCTACGCCGATTTCGAGAACCGCATCGGTCGCGGGCGGAGCTATTGCAAAAACGGTTTGATACTCGACCTGCGCATCTCTGAGGGCGAGGTTGCCGCAAAGGTCAGCGGGAGCAACATTTACAACGTCAAAATCAAGATCGAAAAGCTGGCCGACAGGCATTGGCAGGGCATAGCCGCGGCCTGCGCCAAGCGCGTGGAGAACATCGGCGCATTGGTCGAGGGCGCGTTTCCGCAGGAGCTCGCCGATGTTTTCATGAAGCAGGGCGGGGGGCTGTTTCCGAGCCCGAAAGAGATTCACATGTCCTGCAACTGTCCCGACTTTGCGATGTTGTGCAAACACATCGCCGCCGTGCTGTACGGCGTCGGCGCGAGGCTCGACAGCGATCCGCTGCTGTTCTTCAAACTGCGCGGCGTTGACCCCGGTGAGCTTATCAAAAAGTCCGTTGAGGAGAAAATGCGGAACCTGCTCGCCAACGCGGGCAGAAAATCCGGACGCGCCATCGCCGATAAAGACGTTGCGCGGCTGTTCGGAGTGTGACCGTGACAGAAATGGCCGGCGAGCCGGAAGGCCGCGGCAATGTGGCCCCGCGGGTACCGAACGGCCGCCGCCTCCGGTTGCCTCCGCGAAAGCGCAACGCCGGCCCCGGGCCGGCAAGAGCTACGCAAAGAGGATCAGGGCTATAAACTCCACGTCTTCCCTGCCCGTGTTCAGAATGCCGTGCTCCTCGCCGGAAGGGCATATGGTGACGTCCCCGGGCCTGACGGTCACTTCATTGCCGTTGTCGTTATACAGGGCCTCGCCTTTGAGGATGTAGTACACCTCAAATTCCCCCTCGTGGCGATGCTTGCCGAGGCCGCAGCCGGGCTTGAGAACATTGTGGTTGAACAGCCTGCCCTTGTTCCCGAATTCGTCCGGATTCAAAAGCTGCGCCAGCCATGTTTCGCCGGGGCCGCCGAATTTCACTCCGACCGAGGTGACACGTTCCTTGGCGTTACGAATCATCGCTTACTCCACTGCGTTATAGTGTTTTTTCCCGCGTACGGGAGGACGTTTGCCAAACCCGCGCACCGCGCGCCGTTGCGCGGGAGACGGCGGCGTTTTGACCCGCGGCGGCAGTTCCTTGATGTGTATGTCCATCTGCGGGAAAGCCACTTCAATGCCGCGGCTGCGAAACTGTTTTTCCATTTCCAGGCGAATGTCGGAGGAAGTGGAAACGCCGACGTCATAGTCCTTCACCCAGAAACGCAGGACAAAATCAAGGGCGCTCGCGCCGAAATCCACAAACGCCGCGCTGGGCGCGGGATATCTGAGTATGTTGCCGTGGCCCCTGGCAATGCCCAGCATAATATCCATCACTGTCTCCGTGTCGGAACCATAGGCCACGCCCACGCGTATCTCGCGGCGCACCGAACGGCTGTTGCGCGTCCAGTTGATGAGGCGGCTGGAAACAAACTCGGAATTGGGCACGTAAATGAGGGCGTTGTCATACGTTTCCACCATGGTGGCGCGAACGCTTATTTTCCGCACCCTGCCGGTGACGCCGCCCACCTCCACCACATCGCCGGCCTGAAGCGTGCGGCTGAAAATCAGAATCAGCCCGGAAATGAAATTGTTGACGATTGTCTGCATGCCAAAGCCTATGCCCACGGAAAGGCCGCCGGCGACCATGGCCAGGCTGCTCAGCTCCATCCCCAGGGAGCGCAGCGCGAAAAGACCGAAAATGCACCATACGGCATAGGTATAGGCCGTCTGCATGGGCGGTATCAGGGTCGAATCAATCGTCAGGCCCTGGGCGGGGAGCTTGGCGAGCAGCCGCGTTCCCATGGCGACCGCCGTGCGCGACAGGTAAAAAGCGCTGATAATGAGAAGCAGCTGGACGGCATTGAACTGGGTTTCTCCCACATTGACGCTCTTGAGCAGGTATTCCCCGAGCAGGTACAGCCCGCCGGGCAGAGTGGCCAGCCAGAGCAGCACGCTTGAAACGGCCGTTACAAGCACCACGGGCGCGGCCAGGGCAAGCAGCAGGTGCCCCACGGCGGCGCGCGCGCCCTCGCTCGGCAATTTTCCGTTGAGATCGCTGATGAGGGCCATGGTCCCGAGGCACAATTCCAGCGCGAGCGAGCCGGAGACAAAAAGCAGATACAGGGCCATGCTGTACGTGTGCAGGCCCAGCATGGTCAGCACCAGACACAACCACAGCACGACGGTCTCGCTTTCCAGAACGCCGCTCTCCAGCGACAGGGGGCAGTTCGCCTCTTTGCTGCCCCTGCGGCGCGCCGCGGCAAGCGCCGCAATGACAAACGCGCCCCAGAACGCCAGGGTGATCACCCTGACCAGCGGCAGATACAGCAGGACATACGCGCAGAACGTCAGCGGCATAAGCCGCCAGAAAGGCGCGACGCCGCCGGCGTCGGGATGTTTCAGGCGGCGCATGTCCCAGGCGAGGCATATCTGGCCGGCGATAATGGACATATTGCCCAGCGCGAGCAGCAGGCGGTAAAACTCCCCGCCCGCGGAAAAGGAGGCCGCCAGCAGCGAAAAACCGAAACACAGCAGGGGACAGGCGAGCCGAAAAATCTGCCGCGCGGCGGGCGGCGAGGCCGGCGTCAGCAGGCGCCTGGCGAGGAGAAGGCCGAGAAGCGCCGTGAATACGAGCCCCAGAACGAAACGCAGCGCGGCCGACGTCCACTGCTCGACGGTGACCGGCAGTTCCACCGGCAGACGCAGGGACATGCCCTCCAAGGCGTAGCGCATGGACTCCGGAACGCGTTTCCAGAGAGGCAGGCTCAACCAGGACACAGGCTCGTGCAGGTAATAGCCTTTCCAGAGAACGGGCAGATGGGCGGCGATGTCGTCCCGCGCTTTCTGCAGACGCTCAAGCAGGGTGGTGGCAGGCTCAAGGGCGCGGTTGTACATGGCCAGAACGGCCGTAAGGCGGGATTTCGCCTGGGCGATGGCCTTGTGGTAGGCCTGCATCTCCGCGTTTCCCCGGCCGCTGCGCAGATCCTCGGGCAAACTGTCGGCGAGCTGGGACACCCTGTCAAGCAGGGCCTGCGTCTCGCCGCGGGACAGCATGAGAGCCTCCAGATTCTGCCGCACAACGCGCATGGTGGCGGAAATGCGCCTGCTGACCGCCTCCAGGGGATTGGGCCAGTCCTTGAAATTGTTGGCCAGCACGAGCAGACGGCGCGCTTCCTCCTCAAAGGGAAGGATTCTTTTATTGAGGTCCGCCGTCTCCGCGTTGAACCTGTCTCTCAGCGCGGCGGCCCTGGCGTTGACGTCGGCGAGCATCTCGCGCTGGTTCGACCAGACGCTTTCCCACGGATCAAGCCCCTCCTGTTTCCCTTCGGCGCCGTCCCCGCTTTTGGCCGTCACGGCGGCGGCCGGGCCGTCCGGCCTGGGCTCGGCCGCGGAACCGGCGGCAGGCCACTGCAACGCGGCCCAAAAAAACAGCGCGATGCCGAAGCGCTTCAGCATGACGGAAACTCCTTGAAAATCATTGCGCGCGGGGGCATACTCCAGAAGGCCGCACAGGACCCCTTCCGGAGGAAAAAGCCATGCCCGCCATTCTGCCCGGCGAAACAGACATCTATGCCGTTACCGACGCCCGTCTTTCCCTGGGGCGCCCGCTTGCCTTTGTGGCTGAAACCCTTCTTAACGCCGGAGTGCGAATTTTGCAATACAGGGAAAAAAATCTCAAGGCCGGAAAAATGCTTGAGGAATGCCGTCTGCTGCGCGGCCTGACGCGCGAGTCGGGAGCGTGCTTTATCGTCAACGACCACATCGACATCGCGCTTCTGGCGGAAGCCGACGGCGTGCACATAGGCCAGGAGGATCTGCCCGTTGCCGAAGCGCGCCGCCTTGTGGGGCCGAAAATGCTCATCGGCCTCTCCACGCACGATCCCGGCCAGGCCAGGGCGGCGAAGGCGGCCGGGGCGGACTATATCGGCGTGGGCCCCATTTTCGCCACGCAGACCAAGGAAGACGCGGTGGCCCCCGTGGGCTGCGGCTATCTGGACTGGGTGGCGCGCAACATGGATATGCCCTTTGTGGCCATCGGCGGCATCAAAGAACACAATATCGCGGAAGTGGCGCGGCGCGGCGCGCGTTGTTGCGCTCTGGTTTCCGAACTGGTGGGAGCGCGGGATATCGCCGCGAAAGTCGCGGCGGTGCGCGCGGCGATGAGGCAGGCTCTCTGAGGGAGCCTGACCGGGTTACTGCATCGCCTGCCCGACGGCCCGATGGTACCCGCGCATGCGCTGTTTTTCGCGGCGCGAGCGTTGCAGCCCCTCGCGCACGATGTCTCTGGCGGCGCCCGCCAGGGCCGTCAGACGCTGCTGAAGCCGGGTGAGGCTGACAAGGCGCGATCTGTACCGGTCGGTAGCGTCCGCTTCCAGCGCGCTCCACGCCCGGCTGATGATTTCTCCGCGCCGGTCGGCCAGCCTGGCGGCCTCGTCATACTCGCCCGCCTCAAGGGCCGCCATTTCCCGATGGGCAATCTCCACAGCCCTGTCCAACAGACGCACGCCCTGGCTCATAAACGTCACCCCCTGCCTTTTTCCCCGCGCCGCCGCGCCGACGGCGCGGCGGCACGGAAAGAAGCGGCTGTTCAGCGGTTACTGGACAATGCCCCGCGTCATCAACTGATGCAACTGTTCGCTCACAACGCGCCATTCCCCGCACAAAGGCAAAAATTCATACTCCAGCAGGTCCGCGAGCAAAATCCAGTCCTCCATCTCCAGAGATTCGCCCATCTCGGAAAGCAGATCGGACAGCTTGTCCGTCAGGGCCATGAAATCCGGATCCTCCCTCTTGGCGTAATTTTCGCGCAGAACGGCCGTCATGCCCATAAAGTCGCGGGTTACGTCCAGCATGTCCTGCAGAAGTTCCAGCGCGTCCGAATTGGACGCCTCGCGGAACAGGCGGGCCACATGGCGGGCGCCGGTGCCCATCATGCGGGCCACCTTGCCCATTTCCGCCGCGATGTCCACGGCCATGGTCTCGGCGGATACGGAGCGAACCTCCACAGAGCTGATGGAGTCGCACGTGATGTCTTCCGCCTGATGGGGGTATATCTCGGAAAAACTTTCGTTGTCCACAAAGACGTCCGTGACCACGCGATTTTCCATGCTCCGCTCTTCCATCACATGCGTCAGCACTTCCTCCAGATTGCCGAAATTGGAGACTTCCTTGCCGCTTCTGCAACCGTCCACAATAATCATGAGTTCCTCCTTGCTCCCCACAGGGAAATTTGTTTCACGCTTGCCGCGCGATAGCGGAGAACATGCAATGCCCGTGCCAGGACGATTTCATTTCTGCGCCCTTGCCCACCGCTCAAGATGGGCGGCCAGCAGACCCGTCAGGCGAAGGGTTTCTTCCATATTCCCGCCGCGATCCCGGACAAGTTCGCGCCAGAAGCGGCTCAGGGAAGCCAGCGGCGGGCAGGCGTCGAGAATTTGCTGCAAGCGCTCGCAATTTCGCAAAAACAACTGTCCCGCCATAGCGCTTTGCCCGGCAAGCCTCCCCTGCTCCGTCAGCAGGGCGAGCATCCGCGACGCCCGCGCCAGCGCGGGGGTCACTTCGCCCCCAAAGGCCGGGGAAAGGGCGGGCAGAAAATCTTTCATGTCGGGGGGGGGCTCCGGTTCATTCCGCCCGTCCAGATCGTCAAGAATCTGACGCCACATCAGACGCTGCTGCGCGAGCCAGCGGCCGCGGTCTTCGGCATCGTGCCCCGAAAGACAGCGCAAGGCGGCAAATCCGCGGTCATCCACCGCGGTGAGCCACACGCGGGCCTGCTCCCGCGCCGCGGCGGCCGGTTCGTTCCACGAACCGCTTCGCATATATCCCAGGATCATGTTTTCGGCCGTCCGGGGGCTGATGCGCGTCAGACATGCCTGCCCGCGCCGGCAGGCCTCGCCGTAGGCGCAGGGATGGCAGGAAAGGGCCGGCTCCAGGCAGCAGCATCCGGGCAGGCAGGGGCCGGTGTCCCAAGGTTGGGCCGTGGCCAGAAAAAAAGCCAGACAGGGGACGCCCAGGCCGGCCGCCAAATGCATGGTGCCCGTGTCGTTGGTCACGAGCAGCCGCATGCGGCCGAGGAGGGCGGCAAGTTCCGGAATGCCGGTTCTGCCGACGGCGTTCACAAAAGGACTCGCGGCATGGGCGGCGTATGCCCCGGCCAGGCTTTGCTCCGCCTCTGTCCCCAGAATTACCGGGCAGAGACCCGCCGCTTGCCAGAGCCGCCCGCCCAGATCGGCGAAATGTTCCACCGGCCACCGCCGCCGCGCCTCGCTCGCGCCGAGTTGAAATCCCACGTAGCCTTGCAGGCGCGCCGCGGTGTCATCCCCCGTTCCTTCGATCCGCCGGAGCAGATCCTCAGCCGCGGCAACGGCGGAACCGGAGGGGCTTTTCAGGGCAAAGACGCCCGCGCGCCGCGCGATTTCCGGGGCGCAGAGCGCGGAGCCCATCCTGCGGAACATGTCCGCGACATTGAACGGCGTATTGACGCGGCGCGCGGAGGCTCCGCTCAGAAACGAGGCCCACGCCCCCCCGTTCACTCCAAATCCTTCCGCGTCCATGCCGAACCCCAGAACGGCCGCGGGCGACGGCGCCAGAAGTTTTGCCAGCAGCCGCGCGGGCAGGGTGGGCGTCAGATTGATAACCCGGCTTGCCCGCGCTTTTTCCCGAATATCCCGGGCCAGAACCAGCAGGCGCGCGGCGGCGTTCTGCCAGCATGACCGCGTGTCCGCCAGCAGTTTCGCGCCGGGCAGAGCCCAGGAGTTCTCCACATGACGCATGAGGGTCAGGGCCGGGGCGAAATTCTCCAGGCAGACAAGGCTTGTCTTGTGCCCGCTGTCGTGCAGATCCTGAATCAGCGGCTGGCTTTGCAGCATGTCTCCCAAACGGGTGAGGTTAAGCAGCAGGACATGTTCTCGCATACAACGCATGTCAGGCCAGGGCGCTCGTCGCGCCGCCGGCGTCGAGCATGTTCAGGGCCAGCTTTTTTTCCTGCGCGAAACGCCGCGCCACCGAGGCCTGGACCTCGCCGCTCGACGAACCGAACTGGCTGGCGCGCAGGGCGTAAACATTGCTTATCAGCCTGCGTTCGTAAGCCGGCCCCGTTTCCTTGCCGCTCATGCCGTCGGCCCTGTCAAAGAGCCGCGCCGCCCCCGCCGGGCCGTGCTGCACGGCCGTGCTCCAGATCACCTCGCGCATGACGGGCGAAAGGCTCTCCACCCTCAGGCGCGTCCGCTCCACAATGGCCGCCAGGGCCGGCTTGTAATGACTTTCGCGGATAAAGTCTTCCTGCAGGCGGTCAAACCGCTCCGGTTCCTCCCGCGCTATGCGCCGCCAGATTTCGGGCATCTTCCCCCCGCGGCCGCCGGTATCCGCCGGTCCGCCCTTGCGCAGGCGCTCGGCGATCTCCGGATCCCGCGCATCCAGAAACCTCAGAAAATCCTTCATCCCGCCCACGCGGGAAGCTATCTGATATTTGCCGTAGGAGGTTCCGCCCATGCGGTCATAGCCGACGGCCGCTATGCCGTCGCCACCGGACTCAAAACGCGCCGAGAGCAGGCCGGTCCCGCCGTTTCCCGCGATCCGCGCGCCTTTTCCGTGCTCCGCCGATTTTTTGACGTTGCCCGCCCTGGTATGAACAAAGTCGCCCGGCTTCAGGGCGAAAGCGAGAGCGTCGCCCCCGCCGGGGCCGCGGCCCGACCGCGGCGCGGCGCCGTTGCGGCTGCCCGCGAGGGGAATGCCCCCCGGATCCCAGTCCGCATGGGAGCGGCGCATATCCGCGCGCGCGGCGGAAACCGGAGCTCCGGCCGCCTTGCCGCCCGAAGCCCCCTTGTCCGCCATCACGGCGGCAAAGGACATCCCCGCGCCGCGCGGCTGGCGCGGAGCGGGAGCGGACAGGGCGGCCGGCCCGACCGCGGGCGCCGTCCGCGCGTCCGGCGGACGAATCAAAAACGAGGAAAGTGACATGGCTTGTTCTCCTTTGTGGGTGAACCCCGGCAAAGACGATAGCAAAGATGGTGCCAACGGCCGCCTTGCGCCGGCGGCAAAAGCGGGGCATACTTGCCGGAAGCGAGGAGAGGCCATGAAAGTTCAATTTTTGGGCGCGGCCGGAACTGTGACCGGTTCCTGCCATGTCATTGAGGCCTGCGGCAGGCGCTTTTGCGTGGACTGCGGCATGCACCAGGGCAACAGGGCCATCGAGAGCCGCAACCGCGACACAAGGGCGTACAGGCCGCGGGAGCTGGACTTCATGCTCATCACCCACGCGCATATCGACCATTCCGGCCTCCTGCCCCTGCTGGTCCGGGAAGGCTTCGACAAACCCGTGTACTGCACCGGCGCCACGGCCGCCTTGCTGCGCGTCATGCTGGAAGACAGCGCCCACGTCCAGGAAACGGAGGCGGGCCGCCGGATGGCGAAATACAAGCGCCGCGGCCTGAAAAGCCCGCCCCCGGCCCTTTATACTCTGGAAGACGCGCGAAGGGCGGCGGCCCTGCTCACGGTCGTGGAATACCGCGAGGCTTTCGCGCCCGCCCCCGGCATAAGCGTGACCTGCTATGACGCCGGACACATCCTGGGGTCAGGCTCCCTTCGCCTCGAGATCGCGGAAAAGGGCGAAAGCGTGAGCCTTGTCTTCTCCGGGGACATAGGCCGCAAGGGAGCTCTTATCGTCAGGGACCCGGAACAGCCGCCCGGGGCGGACTATGTCTTTATGGAGTCCACCTACGGCGACAGAAATCACAAAAACGAAGCCACCAGCGCCGGCGAGCTCGCCGAGGCCGTCGCCTACAGCCACGCGCGCGGAGAAAAGGTCATCATCCCGGCCTTTGCCGTGGAACGCACCCAGGAGATACTTTACTGCCTGCACGCCCTGAACAGGGACGGACGGCTGCCCAGGGACATGCCCGTCATTGTGGACAGCCCGCTGGCCATCCGCGCCACGGAAATTTTTCAGCAGCACTACGAGCTTTTTGACGACGCGGCGAAAAAAATGCTGGCCGGCGGCGAAAACCCCTTCGCCCTGCCCGGCCTGCGCTTTGCCCTGAGCAGTGACGAATCCCGCGCCGTCAACGCCATGCCCGGCTCCGCCGTGGTGATTTCCGCCTCGGGCATGTGCAACGCCGGACGCGTGCGCCATCACCTGAAACACAACATCTGGCGGCCCGGCGCGAGCATTGTGTTCGTCGGCTATCAGGCGGTGGGCACGCCCGGCCGCAAACTTGTGGAAAATATCAAAAAAATCACACTGTTCGGTGAAGATGTGGACGTGGCCGCCCGCATTTTCACCATCAACGGCTTTTCCGGGCATGCCGGGCAGTCGCAGCTGCTTGACTGGCTCAGGCCCCTCGCCGGCAAAGACACGCGCCTGGTGCTGATACACGGGGAAGAGCGGGCCCAGACGGCCCTGGCGGGGCTGATCGAGCGGCAGTTCGGCATTGTCCCGCACATGCCGGATTACCTGGAAGAGCTTGTTCTGGAGAAAGGACGCGCCGCCCGAAGCGTGCCGCGCGGGGACGCGGCCCGCCCGGCCGTTAACTGGGACTTCCTCACCGGCGAAGTGGAGCGCAAGTGGGCGATATTCAAGGACAGACTCGCCTCCGTGCGCGAAAAGCCCTGGGAGGAGCAAACGGATATGGAAGAGGCGCTCGCCCGGTTGGACTATGCCGTGACGCGCCTGCTCTCCCGCCTGTAGGCCATGCGCATCATCGCCGGGGAACTGGGGGGCCGCCCGCTGAAGAGCGCGCGCGGCGAAGGTTTGCGCCCTGCCATGGGCCGGACGCGGGAAGCGCTTTTTTCCATGCTCGCGGCCCGGGGCATTGACTGGCCCGGCTCGCGCGTGCTGGACGTCTTCGCCGGCAGCGGCAGCCTGGCTTTCGAAGCCGTAAGCCGCGGAGCGCCCTCCGCCGTGCTGGTGGAAAACGCGGACAATGCCGTGCGCCGCCTGCGGGAAAACATCGCCGCCCTGGGGATTCAGGACAGGGCGCGCGTCGTGCGCGGGGAGGCCCTGCGCTTTTTGCGGCGAGCGCCCATAACGCCGGTTGATCTGGTTTTTCTGGATCCGCCCTACGGGAAAAACCTCATCGCGCCGTCCCTGGCCCTGCTCATGCCGCGCCTCGCCCCCGGAGCGTTCGTGGCGGCGGAACTTGAAAAGGAGGCCGATCCCGGCGCGCCGGACGATCTGGAACTGGCGGCGGAGCGGTTTTTCGGCAGAACCCGCCTCTGCCTCTGGCGCCGCCGGGGAAGGAAGTGACGGGCCGCGCTCAAGCGAAAAAGGCTCTTCTGGAGGAAAGGATGAAAACAGCTCTCTATCCCGGCACGTTCGACCCCCTGACCAACGGCCACATGAGCCTCATCCGCCGGGGACGCGACGTTTTTGACAGTATCATTGTCGCCGTGGCCGACAATACGCCCAAAAAACCGCTTTTCTCCCACGAGGAGCGGGTGGAAATGGCCCGCGAGGCCCTGAAGGGGCAGGACAACGTCACGGTGGAGCCTTTTTCCGGCCTGACGGTGGAATACGCGGCCGCCCGCGGGGCCTGCGCCCTGCTGCGGGGGCTGCGCGCCGTGTCGGATTTTGAATACGAATTTCAGCTCGCCCTGATGAACCGGCGCCTGCGCCGCCGCATCCAGACGGTTTTTCTGATGACCGATTATCAATGGCTGTTCATCAGCTCCACCATAGTCAAGGCGGCGGCCAGCCACGGCGCGGACATAGCCGGTCTCGTGCCGGAGAACGTGCGCCTGAAGCTGCTGGAAAAATACGCCAACGGCGAGGTCAGGCGGGCGACGCCGTGTCTGGCCGCCCCCTACGGGGGCTTCAACGTCACCTGACGGTTTCCGGAGCATGGCGAACAGCAAGCCCCTGCCCGTCGTATGCCTCGCCGGGCCGACCGGAACGGGCAAGACCGCGATGGCCCTGGCCCTGGCCGAGGCGCTGGGGGGCGAGGTCATCAACGCCGATTCCCGCCAGGTTTACGCCGACTTTCCCGTCATCACGGCCCAGCCCACGGACGCGCAGCGCGCCCGCTGCCCGCACCACTGCTACGCCTTTCTGCCCGCGGCGCGAAAAACAAGCGCCGGGCGCTGGGCCGAAGCCGCCTGCCATGCCGCGCGCGCCGCGCTCGCGCGGGGCAAAACGCCCCTGCTCGTGGGCGGCACCGGCCTGTATTTTCAAGCGCTGCTACGCGGCATGGCGGAGATCCCGGCGGCGGATCCCGCCGTCGGCGCGGAACTCGCGGCGAGGCTTGCCGGCGGGGGGCTGCCCGCCCTGCGCGGCGAACTCGTCCGCGTGGACGCGGCCTACGCCGCGCGCGTGCACCCCAACGACAGGCAGCGCATTCTCCGCGCCCTGGAGGTGTTTTACGCCACAAAACACCCCTTTTCCTGGTGGCACGCCAACGCCCGGACAAAAGCCCTGTGCCGCGGCCCGCTCATAACGCTGGAGGCTGACCTCGACGCCCTGACGCCGCGCCTGGCGCGGCGCATCGAGCGGATGATCGCCGACGGCGCCTTTGAAGAGGTCCGCCGCGCCCTGGCCGCCTGCCCGGACACCGACGCGCCCGGCTGGTCCTGCATCGGCGCGGCGGAAGCGCTGGCCTGCCTGCAAGGGAAGATCAGCCGCGGGGAATGCGCGCGCCTCTGGCTCAAAAACACCCGCGCCTACGCCAAACGCCAGTTGACCTGGTTTCGCGCCCGGGCCGAGGCGCGCTTTGTCGCGCCCGGAGATACGGCGGCCGCCCTGGCCCTGGCGCGCGGCCGCGATTTTCAGGGCGATTTCACATCGCCCTGAGCGCACGGGCCGCTTGCCGCCCTGTTGTCCAGAAAGGCCCGGTATTCCGGCAGCACCGCGTCCGGCGGGCCGGAGGCGGCCAGACGGCCCCCCTCGATCCACAGCAGCGTGTCGCAACGCTCCACCGTGGAGAGGCGGTGCGCTATGATTATTGTGGTGATGCTCTGCGGCAGGGCGAAAATGGTGTTCATTATCGCGGCCTCCACGCCCGTGTCCAGGGCGCTTGTCGCCTCGTCCAGGATCAGCACCGACGGCCCCGCGTACAGGGCGCGGGCTATGGAAAGGCGCTGCGCCTGCCCGCCGGAAAGCCCTACGCCGTTGGCCCCCACGGCCGTTTCTATGCCGCGCCGCTCCGCCATGTCCAGCTCCGCCATGCGGCAGACCGCTTTGACCCTCTCCCCGTCCCAGGGCCTGCCCCAGCTGCTGAAGGCCACGTTTTCCGCCAGGGTGCCGGCCAGTATGTACGGCGTTTGCGGCACGTAGCCCACGCGCGGGCAATAGGCCGCCAGACCGGCGGGGGAAAGGGGAGCGCCGTCAACCAGCACGGCCCCGGAGGTCGGCTCCACAAGACCGCTCAGTATGGCCGCCACGGAACTTTTGCCCGCGCCGGACTGGCCGATGATGCCCAGGCGCGAACCGCGGGGGATCGTGAAGGTCAGGTCGCGCAGGCAGTCCGCCTCCGCTCTGGGATAGCGGAAGCATACGCCGGCGAACGCGATGTCCCGGGACAGGGTGAAGCCGGGATCAGGCTCCGGCGGAGCGGGCGCGGGTTCGGCCAGGGCCGCCTCCACCCGCGCGAGGCAGTCCAGCGCGGCGTGGCGCATGCCGCGCACCGAGACGAGGGCCGACAGCGAACGGTTGAGCATGGGCAGCACGCGCCAGGAAACCAGCATGATCATGGTCAGCACGCCGGTGATGCGCGCCATGGAAGCGTCCTGCAGGGCGTACATGGCCCACAGCGTCACGGGAATCACCAGAAAGCCCACCGTCTCCAGCGTCCAGGTGGGGATGGGCGGGGCCATGAGCAAGAAGGCCCTGCCCTTCATGCCGTTCAGGCAGGCGGCCCGGAAGCTCTCGAAAAACACCTCCTGCTGGCGGTAGATGAGGGTTTCCCGGATGCCGTGCATGGCGTTCATGGTGGCCCGCGTTTCCCCGCGCTCGTGTTCGGCGACGTCCGCGCCGGCCCGGTCGAGCCTGCCCTTGAGGCTTTTGTACAGGGCCGCGGCCGTCAGGGCGACGGCCAGGACGACCAGCAGTATCGCCCCCGGCGTGACCGAAAGCAGGGTGACGGCCATGCCCAGGGTGATGGCGGCATAGGTGTATACCGTCATGAGGCTGACGACCATGCGGCCGAGTTGCCCGCGCCAGGAAAGCGCCTGGAACATGGCCTGGCTGTCCCCGGCGAGATGGGCTATGTAGGGGCTGTAGAGATAGTTGCGGAACACGGTTTCCCCGGCGAACAGGGCTATGTGCTCCCCGAGCCGCGCGGTGCCGAGGCTGACCCAGGCCGTCATGGCGTTTTTGGCGGCGGTGAGGGCCACCACGGCCGAGGCCACCAGCAGGGCGAAGCGGCGCGGATCTTCGCACAGGGCGTCCAGCCAGGGGACCGTCTGCAGCAGCCGCGCCACGGCGCCGAATTCCCGCAGTTTCTCCGGCGCGGCGATGCTGACCGTGAGAAAGGAAATGGACAGGATGGTCCCTATTTCCAGAACGGCCAGAAGCGCGACGCAGGCGAAGACGCGGCGCGTCGAGCGGCGCAGCCATTGCGGGAGGACTTTGTACACCCGCGCGAAGTCCGCGAGGAATTTTTCAAAGAAGTTGCGCAGCATGGTTCCCGCTTTGACGGAGACGTTACAGATATCGCCTTGCTATGGACTTCGCCATGGCAAGGCAGCGTTGGCGCAGCCTTTCGGACGGAATCAGGCCGAGCGCCCCGGCGGCGAAATCCCTGAGCCGCGTTTTCAGCAGCCCGCGCAGCACCTGACGCGGACGCCGCGCGACGTGCCGGCCGTACAGGTCAAAGAGCGGCGCGAGGCCGGGCCGGGCCGCCCCGCCCGCCCGGCCGATATTCCCGAGCAGGGTCAGCCAGCCTTGCAGAATGCCGCCGCGCGTACAGGACGGGCGCGGGGCGGCGGCTCCCTCGTCCCTCAGGATTTTTTCCAGCCGTCCGGCCAGGGCGGGCGCCCGCGGCGCGACGACGGCCCCCGCGCGGTCGTCCTCCAGTATCAGTTCCCCGCCGCCGCCGGAATCCGAAGCCAGAAAGGGGATGCCGTCTTCCAGGCACTCGCTGACGGCGCAGGGAGAATTTTCCCGCAGCGAGGGCATTACGGCCAGACGGCCCGGCCCGCGCAAATAGTCCCTGGCCTGCGCCGCGCTGAAGCCGGAAAAAAACCTGACCGCGAATCCGGCCCTGTCCAGCGCGGGCCGCAACAGGGCGCGCACGGCGGCGGCGTCATAATGATCCTGCCGCCCGAGAAAGCTCACCTCGCGGCCGGCCAGCAGTTCCGGCGAAAGCCTGTTGAGGGCCTCGCAAAACACCCGAACGCCCTTGCGCTCTTCCAGGCGTCCGAAAAATACAAGTTCGCGGATGTCCGCGGGGGCGAGGCGCGGGGCGGGCGCGGGGGCGGACGCGCCCGGCGGGGAAGTGAAATTGGGAATGCGGACGCAATGTTCCGGCAGCCTGTAGCCCCTGCCCCGCATCCAGCCCAGCAGGTAGTCGCTGGGGCTGACGAGAAAATCCGCCAGTTCGCAGCAGGCCTTCTCCATATCGTACAGCGTCAGACGTTCGGGAGATTCGGATTCCAGCCCGTTGCCTTCATCGACCCACAGCGAGGAACCGTGCGTTATGACGCCGAGTTCGGCGTTGCCGAAGGCTTTTCCGCATTCCCTGGCCAGCAGGCAGAAGAAGCCGTCGGCCATGAACTCGTGAAAAACGTATACGTCGTGTCGCGTCGCCCTCAGGGTTTCATATACCTGGTACGGCCGCCGCCCGTATCCGCAGGCGGTGTTGGCGTCCGCATTGACGTAGCGCATGCGCACGCCCGACGAGCGCATCGCCCGTTCGAATCCGCCCCTGTCCCGCCCGGCGTTGCCCGTGTGGTAGCAATGGATTTCATGCCGCCCGCCGTGCGCCAGATGTTCGCAGATATAGCGGGTGGCGGTGCCGATGCCGCCGTTTTTGTCCAGCCCGGCCATCTCGCGGCTGATAAAGGCGATATTCACGCCCGCGTCCCCGTCCGCATGGAGAGCATTTTCACCATCCCGACCGCGCCAGGGCCAGCCGCGCAGTCTGAAGCGCCTTTTTGAGCGGGGGATAACGGCGCACGATGCGCCGCGCCCATTGCGAATCCCGCAGCAGCACGTTTTTGCGACGCAGGAGTTCGCGCATCAGGGCGTAGTGCCGCTTGATTTCAGGATCGCCCGCCCTGGCGGACAGGCATTCCCGCAGGCGCGTGTTTCCCCCGCAGGCCGCGGTTTCCCGCAACAGCGTCTCCCAAGCGTCAAAGATGCGCTCCGGCGCATAGACATCCGCCGCGCGGCGGGCGTTTCCGCCCATAGCGCGGCGTAAGGCTTCATTTTCCATAAGCGCGCGCAGAGAAAGCGCCAGACTTTCGGCATTCATCTCCGGCGCGAGCAGGCCGGTTTCGCCGTGGCGCACGATCTCGCCCAGGGCCGCGCATCCGGCGAAACCGACCACAGGCAGGCCGAAAAACATGGCTTCAACGGCAACCAGACCAAAACCCTCATGACGGGAAGGAAAACAGAAAATATCCGCTGTCGCGTACTGTTCCTCAGGGGTTGCGGCATGGCCGCGCAGCCGTGCCCTGCCCTGAAGCCCCAGGCGTTGCGTCAGCCTCCTGAGGCGCGCGTATTCCCCGCCTTCACCCCATATCTCCAGCCGCCATTGCGGAAACTCGGAGCTCAACAGGGCAAAGGCTTCAATCAGGATATGGAGCTGTTTGATTTTATCCAGCCTGCCCAGGGCAAGCAGGATATTTTTCCCTGATGCGTGTTCGGCGGGCGTTAACGGTGAAATGTCGAGCGGATTGGGGATGACGCGTACCCTCTCCC
>JAISOT010000064.1 GCA_031275465.1 Desulfovibrio sp. | reverse complement strand
GCAGATTCAGTTTGCCGGATATGTTTGCCCGACTCGCGTATGTCGCACTCAGAACTCCACCGATGCCGTACAGGCTCTTAAAATTAGCTGAATCTGGTGCGTAATCAGGTATTTTTTTGGAAAAGACAAATCGCAAACGCAGTCTCCGACTCAGCCAATCCGGCTTCTATCTTTTTCTTGTCAAGCTGACTCATCACTTCTGCCGTATGAGCGAACGGATACGCCGCGATTCATTTTTGGTCGCAGTTGCTCCTCATTGACATCCACCGCCCCTTCCTCAACACCCATGCCGCCACCGGCTCCTTATCCTCCCACAACCCTGTCTTCTGTTCCCTTGGCAGACGCCCTTCCCCGGGCAAAAAAAAATTGCAATCCCGCCTGAAACGGGCTATGCAAATCTCATGGGGGAGCGGCGCAGGCGGGGAAACCCGCCCAACAGCCGCGTGAAACTGTTATGGATACGTATGCCAGGGCGGACCTGCGCATTGACAATGTTCGCCTTGTCAATGTGTACACCGGCGAGACGGAATGGGCCAGCGTCTGCGTCAAGGACGGACGCATTCTCGGTTTTGAGCACCGCGAGGCCGATGAGGCGCTGGACGCCGGAGGGGCCTATCTGCTGCCCGGCCTCATAGACGCCCATGTCCACATAGAATCCTCCCTCCTCACGCCGGAGCGCTTCGCGGAGCTTGTGCTGCCCCACGGCGTCACCACCGTCATCGCCGACCCGCACGAAATCGCCAACGTCGGCGGGGCCGCGGGCATCCGCTACATGCTTGAAGCCGCCGCCGGGCTGCCTCTGGACATACGCTACATGCTCCCCTCCTGCGTGCCCGCCCTGCCGCCGGACGTGCTGGACGAGGGAGCGCCCCCCCTGAAGGCCGCCGATCTGGAACCGTTTTACGACATGCCGGGCGTGGCCGGCCTTGGCGAAATGATGAACGTGCCCGGCGTGCTCGGCGGGGACGCCGACGCCCTGGAAAAAATCGCCGCCGCGCGCCGGCGGGGCCGCGTTGTGGACGGCCACAGCCCCGGCCTTGCCGGCATCTCCCTGGAGCGGTACGTCAGGGCGGGCGTGAAAACCGACCATGAATGCACCAGCGTGAGCGAGCTTCAGGAGCGTCTGCGCCTGGGCATGTACGTGGCCCTGCGCCGGGGTTCCGCCGCGCGGGATCTGCAACTGCTGCTCTCCGGCGTTACGGAGGCCAACGCGCGGCGCTGCCTGCTCTGCAGCGACGACAAACACCCCGTTGACATCCTGCGCGAAGGCCATATTGACGCGAGCGTGCGCATGAGCATGGCCGCCGGCCTCACGCCGGCCACGGCCGTGCGCATGGCCACGCTCAACGCGGCGGAATGTTACGGCCTGACGGATGTTGGCGCCCTGGCCCCCGGCAAGCGCGCCAACATGCTGCTTACCGACAGCCTGCGCGCGTTCACCGTGCGCAAGGTCTGGTGCGACGGCCGCCTGGTGGCGGAAAACGGCAAAATGCTCGCCCCCGTCGCTCCGGCGGCGGATGCCTCCGCCTTGCGGGGGAGCGTGCGCATGGCCCCCCTGCCCGACAATCCCTTTGCCCTGCGCATTCCCACGGGAAAGGCCCGCGTGATCTGCCTGACCCCCCATTCTCTCACAACCCGGCAGGAGGTGCATTCTGTCGAAGTGGACGGGGACGGCTGTTTTGACTTTGCAAAAAACCCCGGCCTGCTCAAAGTCGCCGTGCTGGATCGCCGCGCGGCCAGCGGCAGAATGGGCCTCGGGCTGCTGGACAAGAGCTACGGCCTCGCCGGCGGCGCCATTGCCACAAGCATAGCCCACGACGCCCACAACATCGTGGTCGCCGGCGACAATGACGCGGACATGATCCTGGCCGCGCGCGCCGTGGAGCAGATGCAGGGCGGCATCGCCATGATTTCCGCCGGCCGGACCCTGGCCTGCCTGCCCCTGCCCGTCGGAGGAATCATGAGCGACGCGCCTGTCGGGGAGGTGGCGCAAACCCTGCAGACCATGATCGACCTCGCCAAAAGCCACTACCATATCTCCGACAAGGCGGACGCCTTCATGACCCTGAGCTTCCTGGCGCTGCCGGTTATCCCGCAGATCAGGCTCACCACCCGCGGCCTTTTTGACGTGGAGCGCCTTTCCGTTGTGGATGTGGCGGTGGAATAGGGGCCCCGCCGCGGAAAAACGCCGCGCCGGAGCTTGCCATCGGCGGTGTTTTTCCGTTATCTATCGGAAGCGGCGTTTTTCTGAAATGCGTTTCATCGCCTTTGCGGGGGAGGAGGGGTATGCAAGCGACTCAATTTATCTGGTTTGACGGCGAAATGATTCCCTGGGAGCAGGCCAGGGTTCATGTCCTCAGTCATGCCCTGCATTACGGCAGCGCCGTTTTTGAGGGCATGCGCGCTTACGCCTGTGCCGGCGGTCGTTCCGCGGTGTTCCGCCTCAACGACCACTGCGCCCGCCTTGTCAATTCCGCGAAAATTCTCAGGATGGAAATTCCCTACACGGCGGAGCGGATCGCCGCGGCATGCCTGGAAACCCTGAAAGCCAACAAACTCAGGGAAGGCTATATCCGGCCGCTTTCCTTTGTGGGCTGCGGAGAAATGGGCGTTTACCCCGGCGACAATCCGGTGCAGACCATCATTGCCGTATGGCCCTGGGGCGCCTATCTGGGGGCCGACGCCCTGGCAAAGGGAATCCGCGTCAAAACCAGCTCCTTCGCGCGCATGCACGTAAACACGCTCATGACCAAGGCCAAGGCCTCGGGCAATTACATCAACTCCGTCCTCGCCAAGGTGGAGGCCAGGGAAGACGGCTATGACGAGGCCGTCATGCTGGACACGGCCGGTTTCGTCTCCGAGGCCACGGGCGAGAACATCTTTCTCGTGCGCGGCGGCCTGATCAAAACGACGCCCTGGACATCCATTCTGGGCGGCATCACGCGGGACTCCGTCATAAGGCTGGCGCGCGATCTGGGCTATACGGTGGAAGAGCAGCAATTCACCCGCGATGAATTCTATATCGCCGACGAGGCCTTTTTTACCGGCACGGCCGCCGAGCTCACGCCCATCCGCGAACTGGACCGCCGCGTCATAGGGGCAGGAACCGCCGGGCCGGTGACGAAGCGGCTGCAGAAAGAGTTTTTCAGGGTCGTCACGGGCGAGGCCGCCGGATACGCTTCCTGGCTGAGCTGTTACAGCGTATGATGAAACGCGCGTCGCTGGCCGCGCGGTACCGCCCCCGGACTTTTGCCGAAGTGGCCGGGCAGGATATGGTCAGGGCCGTTCTTTCCCGCGCGGCGGCGGAAGACAGCGTAGCCCCCGCCTATCTGTTCAGCGGCACCCGCGGAGTGGGCAAGACCACCGTCGCCCGCATTTTCGCCAGGGCGCTCAACTGCGCCGGCGCGCCGGCCCCGGAACCCTGCAATCAATGCCCCCAGTGCCGCAGCATCCTTTCGGGCGCGCATGTGGATGTGTCCGAAATCGACGGCGCGTCCAACAACAGCGTGGACGACGCCCGCGCCCTGCGGGAAAGCATCGGCTATGCCCCGATGGAGGGGCGCTACAAGATTTTTGTCGTCGACGAAGCCCACATGCTCAGCCGCCACGCCTTCAACGCCCTGCTGAAAACCCTAGAGGAGCCGCCGCCGCGGGTCGTGTTCATCTTTGCCACAACGGAAGCCCACAAATTCCCCGTCACCATCGTCAGCCGCTGCCAGCACTTCGTGTTTCGCCATTTGCCCGAAGACGCCCTGTACGCGCACCTTGCCGCCGTGCTCGGCAAGGAGGGCGTCGCCTTTGAGGAAAGCGCCGCGCGTCTGATCGCCCGGCGCGCCGCCGGCAGCGTGCGCGACGGCATGTCGCTTCTGGATCAGGTGCTGGCCCTGGGCGGCGCCGGTCTCACCGCCGCCGTCACCCGGGATGTGCTGGGCGTGGCCGGACAGGAGATTTTCGAAGGGCTCTTTGAGGCCATGCAGCGCCAGGATTGCGCGGCCGCGGCGGATATCTGCCGGCGGATGCTCGCGGACGGCCTGGATACGGGATTTTTTCTGAGGGAACTCATCAACCGGTTGCGTGACCTCTTTCTGCTGAGGGAGAGCGGCGAAGCCGTCATGCCTGCCCTGCGGCTTTCCCCGGACGAGGCGGCTTTTCTGCGGAGCGCGGCCCGCCGCTTTTCCGCGGCCCATCTTCACGCGGCCTGGCAAACGGCGCTTGAGGCCCGGCGCGGCATTGTGTACAATGCCGAACCCGGCGCGGCCCTGGAACTGCTTTTGCTCAACCTGGTCATGCTGCCGCGGCTGCTGCCCCTCGACAGGCTTGAAGGGCTTGGGGCCGCAGGGGATGCGGGGCCGGACGGCCGAACGGCCCACCGGGGCAAAGACGCCGGCGCGCCGCCGGAGGCGGAATCCCCGCTTCCTCCCGCCGGGGCCGCTCCGCCTGAGGCGGACAGGCCGCCTTTGAGCTGGGAAGCCTTTTGCGCCTTCTGCGAGGCGGAACTCAAGGCCGGCCGTCCCGCTCCGGCGAAGCCCCTGCTGGCGGGAGTGACGGCGGACTGGCGGGGGAAGGAACTGCGCCTGACGCCCCGGCGCGGCACTGTGGGCCGGCAGCTCGACCTGCACCGCCGGGAGATGCTTGACGCCCTGCGGGCTTACGGCGCCGCGGATACGCGGCTTGTGCTGCTGGACGCGCCCAGGGCGCGCAGCGGGCGGGAGCTTGTGGAGGAATTCAGCCGGCGCGACGAACTCGCCCCCTGCATGGAGGTGCTCGGCGCCAGGCTTGAGAGTTGTACGGAAAAAGTCTCATAACGTCGGGAGAGTATTTGTGCGTAATATGAACGACATCCTGCGCCAGGCGCAGGTTATGCAGCAGAAATTGTCCAAATTGCAGCAGGAGGCGGCCGGGCATGTCTATGAAGCCTCCAGCGGAGGGGGCATGGTGAAGGCGGCCGTTTCCGGCAAACAGGAGCTCGTGAGGCTGGCCATTGACCCCAAAGCCCTGGAAGGCGGCGACGTGGAGATGTTGCAGGATCTCATCGTGGCCGCCGTCAATGAAGCGGGACGCATTGCCCGCGAAACCCTGGAACGGGAAATGAACGCCATTTCCGGCGGCATCAGAATCCCCGGCATGGTCTAGCCGCGCGTCCGTTATGCATTCCCGCGCCCCCGCGCCTCTCAGGGCACTTGTGGAGCAGCTCGCCCATCTGCCGGGCATGGGGCCGAAATCAGCCCTGCGCGCGGCCATGGCCCTGCTCAAATGGCCGGAATCCGAAACGCGCCGCCTTGGGGCCAGCATCCACGGCCTGCGTGACGCTCTGCGCCTGTGTTCGCGCTGCGGCGGCCTTACAGCCGCGGACCCCTGCGAGATCTGCGCCGACGCCGCGCGCGCGCGCGATATCCTGTGTCTGGTGGCGGAATGGGACAGCATGCTCGCTCTGGATGAGGGCGGCTTTTATCATGGGCAGTACATGATTTTGGGCGGCCTTCTGGACCCTCTGGCGCGGAAGAACCTGGAAACGCTTGAGGTTGACAGGCTTTTGCGCCGTCTGGCCGAAGGCGAGGTGCAAGAGCTTGTGCTGGCTCTGGGAGCCACGCTGGAGGCCGACAACACCGCCTCCTTCATCCGCCGGCTTGTGGACGGGCGCTTCCCGCGCCTGAAAGTTTCCCGTCTGGCCCAGGGCATCCCTCTGGGCGCCGAAGTCAAATACATGGACAGGGAAACCCTGCGCCAGTCTCTGCGCTACCGCCAGGAATTCGTTTGAGGGTACGCCGTGAGCATGTCCGGCGTATTTGATTAATCAAATATTACAAAGAATTATAAAAAAATGAAAAATTGTTGACGAGGTTAACTTCACTTGCTAACTTAACGTAAAAGTTAATAATGCCGCAGAAAATTTTTTTCAGCCTTGACGCTGAAGCTCAATGTAGAAAATTCTGGTATTGGACATCCACAGACGAAAAACTGCGGGACTTGGAAAATTGGCTCCAGTCGGAATTTCAACCGGCTGAAACACAAAAATTATTTCGTCTCTTGAGACAGATGGCAACGGTAAAGGGGCCAAGGCTGCATCCGTCTTCAGAAAAATATGAACACGAATCTGGCAAAATTTTTGCAATAAAATCTTTCCAGATAAGACTATATGGCGTTCTGTCCCCCCTGGACGATTTTACGATCCTGCATTTCGCTAAAAAGAAGCGGACCAGACTGTCTGGCAATGACAAAGGAATAATTGAGGTAAACTATGAACGCTGGCGGCAGGAACACGCAGAATAGCCCTTGGGTTCAAAGCGTTTTTGACAGTATTGCCGAAGACGAATTCATTTTTGATGACATAACCTTTAAAATTATCAGCGGGTTGCATGATCTTATCAAACAAAAGGATGTTACGCAAAAAGAGTTGGCGGCAAAAATGGGGGTAAGCGAAGCGCATGTTTCTAAAATTCTTTCCGGAGACAGAAACATCACGCTGAAAACAATAGCGAAACTGCTTTATGCCCTTGACGGAGACATGCAAATAAAGTTTACCGGTAAGGATGGGGATTGGACCTGGTTTGGCGTGTATTCAAACCCTGAAAAACAGACATGGAAGGGATTCGATGGCGACGGCTCCGAAAGAAACCAAGATGCACCAATCATCGCCGCTTGACCTGAAGGGGTATTTTATTGAGGAGTTTTCCCTTAAAATGATTGGAACATTTGACAAGGGGAAATCCTCGGACCCCTTTGTAGGGATTGGCAGGGAGCATCTTGTAAATGCCAGGAGCGAGTTTTTCCATTTTATGCGTATGGAAATTACCGTTCGCCCCAGGAGGCCGAATACATTCCCTTATTCAATAAAGCTTAAAATTTCCGGCGGGTTTGTGATAGAAGAATCATTTTACCAGCGCGATAAAGGCTGGAGTGCGGAAATAAACGGCAGTTCAATTTTGTATGGCGCTGCCCGAGAGTACATTTTTGCAGCCACCGCGCATTGCCCTCATGGTCCGTTTCTGTTGCCGACTGTTTCTTTTCTCCCGTCAATAAAAAAAGACGATGCCGAGGCCGTCGCATCCTCTCCGCCTGATTGTGAAATCTGAAGCGAAGCAGCGCCCGCGAGATTGAGGCCGTTGCGATCCGCGCAACCGGAAAGGCCGCCTGGGGCGGCCTTTCCGGTTGACGTTGATTGCGCGTTTCGCCGTTTACGCGGCGCTTGTCAGAAGGAGTACACGAAGCTCAGGTTGATGTTCCAGGGATCGCGTTCCTGATCGCTCTTGCCGTTCAGGGTGGACCTGCCCCATACGCCTTTGGAGTGGTCGAGCCAAGTGGCAAGGTAAGTGCCTTCCAAATAGATCTGGAAGTTCTCGTACATCTGGTACACATTGGTCAGGCCGATTTCCAGAGCGCTGTCCTGGGTGGTCATGTACAGGGGACCCATGCCCGGGAGTCCGCTGTTCGGGCCGCCATTGGCGACATGGTTTCCAAGGGCATCCTCGTAATCGCCCCAATTGTCCCTCTTGCCGTTGAAATACTTGGCCATGCCCGGGCTGTTGGTGCCGCCCATGTAGATCAGGCGCAGGGTGTGCTTGAGGTCTTCCACAAAGCTCACGTTCTTCAGGCGCGCGCCTATGCCCCAGGTGCCGGTCATGTTGGTGCTCAGCACGCCTTCACGGCCAATCCACGGCTGGCCGTTAAAGGAGAAGCTGGAATAGTCATTGTTGCCGTTGGGATCAATGGAGGGCATGCGCTCGGAGCCGTTGGCCGGGTTGCTGTCGTCGCCGGAGGCGTACCAGCCGAAGATGCCTGGAATGCCCCAGTCAAGCTTGTACTCGAAGAGCAGGGAGGCCAGCCAGCCCTGGCGGTTCAGGCGGCTGTCGTCCCAGCGCACGGAGCCGTAGTTGAAATCCCAGGCGATGCGGAAGGGGTCAAGAACGGTCACTTCGCCCGTCAGACCGGCCCACCAGGCGTCGGCGTAGGAATTCAGCCTTTTGCTGGCATCGCTGCCGTCCTTGTGGCGTGAACCGTTGACCGGCACCATGCCGGCGGCGACTTTGCTGCTGGCGTTGCCGGCGATGTTGCCGACGTTGTCATAATCCCACTCGTTTTTTGTTTCACCTTTCTCATTCCTGCCGGTAAATGCTTCGGTTCGAAAAGCGTTCGGCCCCACGGCCGCGTACATGGCCCAGGGGGTCACTTTCACGCCGTCAAAACTCAGGGGAACGAGCAGGGCGAATGCGTCCACATTGTCCATGTAGTTGGTGGAACTGCTGAATGGATTGGTTCGCATCGCGTTCGCGCCACCAATTTCCCTAGCTGCCCCGGCGCGCGTGAAGTTGTCGTTCCAGGGGCGCGCCCACAGGGCGGTCAGGCTCACGTTGTCGTTGACCTTGTAGTTGAGCGTGATGCCGGCCACATCGTCCTCAAAGACCATGGATTCCTTCATGGTGAAGCTGGGGAAGGCCATGCCCTGAATGCCCATGCGGATTTGCAGGTCGGTCTGCGGCACCATCCAGTCAATGTAGGCGCGGCGCAGCTCGATGGCGTTCTGGCTGTCGGAGCCGAGGGCGCCGCCGCTGTTGGTTGTCTGGCCGCCGCTGCCCCAAGTCTGATTGCCGATTTCAAAGAAGACATTGGCGGACAGCGCTTCGGAAGCCACGGCGTCAAACTGCAGGCGGACGCGCTGGAGGGCTTCAAATTCATCCTGACCCGATCCGTAGCCGGTACGGCCGTTGCCGCCGGTAAAGACGCCGTTCTGGCCGTAGTCAAAGTTCATGACCCATTCGCCTTTGGCTTTGAAGGCCAAAGTACTATTCATAGGATGCAAACCCATTCCAGAGGGATCTTTAAAATAAGGACTTTTGCATTTCATGGCTAAGTGACAGTGAATATATCTTTAATAAGGGGCACTAGCCCCTAAGTAAAAGTTGAGTTAGAAGCGGTAACCTACTCTCATCGGCCTAACACGACGACGACGAAACCGATAGCGGCGACGCCTACGACGATAAAAAGCCATTTAAGCACCTCCTGGTTAAATATCCATAATAAAAACTTTATAAATAATCCAAGAAAAATAAGCAAGAAAGGTAATAAAATTAATTCTTGAATACCAATTCCAAACATTTCAAGAACCTAAACCAAACGTAAAGAAGTTACCAGAATAATTATCAGGAACCCAAGCCTGCTTACCAATACGCCAAACCCAATTTTTAGCACCTGGTGGAAGCCAAGATTTAGGAGGTGGAGAGCCACCAGAAAAAATACGTCTATAATTCCAAAAAGATTCTTGTATATCATTATCTTCAATAGCCTGTTTCACCTGCTTAGAAGGTACAACACTATAAACAGGCTCACCTCTCTCATCATACTCACGAGCAAAAGCCTGTGAAGGATAAGCTCCAGCCTGCAAAGATGGATGACCGACCATAGAAGCTTCAATTTCAGTCGGAATTATATCGACATGCTGACCATCTGGAGCAGGGCTTGTTCCAGTCCGAGGGAAAGCCGAGGGAAGAGGCGGAGGAGATTGAGTAGG
>JAISOT010000060.1 GCA_031275465.1 Desulfovibrio sp. | reverse complement strand
CATTCTCGCCAGAACGGACGCCATATACGCGGTTCCGGCGGCGAGGCGGGGGTTTACCAAAGCGCGCGCCGACGGCGCCACGGGGCATCCGGTCATGCTCCGAACGTCCGTTGTGCCGCGGCATCTCCGGGACGTGACCCGGTTCATCGAGCTTGCGGAAATCGTGCGCTTCGCCGACCGGGTGATCAACTCCGAAAACTGGAAGGAAGGGTATGTGCGGGCCTTCGGGACAGAGCGGTACAGGGCGCTGCGCCCGAACCTGAAGGGCGTCGTCCTTGAGGAAAACCCGCCGCGCGAGGCCATCGGCCAGCTTGCCGAAAAGCTGCGCAAGCCGCTCGTGTTCTGGGGATTGTCCTGGAACCTGAAGACGGCGCTTTTGCAGTCCACGGCCCTGTTTCCGGCCATGAACGACCTTGGGGCGGCCAATGTCCTGCATGGCCTGAAAACGCTCGCCGTGGGCCGCTACGGGCTTGTGAAACAGGTATGGGAAATGTCGCCCTACATGAAGAACAGGGCGAAAAATATCGACCAGGACCTGCGCAAGGCCGTGGGCGGGATTGACGCCAAAACCCGCGAGAAGGTCGTGAAGCTGTTGGGCAAGGAACTCACCTGGGAAAAGGTTGTGGACGCCGGGATGCTGCCCCTGCTCTCCGTGGACATGGCCACAAGCTGCGCCATATGGATTGCCGGCTACAACAGGGAGATGTCGAGGCTTATGGGCGAAAAGGCCGGAAAGCGCGGCATCGACCCGACAAATCAATACCACAGGGCGGCCGCGCTGGCCGCCGACATGGCGGTGAAGGCCGTGAACCCGGACTACAATCCCTCCAGCCGCAGCGCATTTCTGCGGGACAAGAAGGGCGTGACGCGGCTTCTGAACATGTTCGCCTCGGCGGTCGTGCTGTTCGCCCAGCGCAGGGCCTACAGCGCGCAGGCCCTGAAACATGGCAAGATGAGCCTTGGGGAATACGCCCGCTATGAGGCCTACGACTTCATGCTGCCGGGCATTGCCATGGGGCTTTTGCTGGCCCTGGCGCGCGGAGAGGACGAAGAGGAAGGCGCGAAGGAAATCGCGAAGTCCGTGCTGGGCACAGCGGCCATGCGTGTGCCTGTCGGCGGGAGCATGATCGAGAATATCATAACCGGCGAATCGTGGCAGCGGGGCGCGTCGACGGTGTTTGACCAGCCCTACATGTTTGGGTCACGCCTTCGCAGCGCCGGAGACGACCCGGAAAAATGGGCTTGGGCGCTGGCGGACATCATGAGCTTCATGCTGCGTGTGCCGGTCAGCAGGGTCACGCGGAACGCGATTAAAGGCTACGACCAGTGGGAGCGCGGAGAAGGGACGCCGCTTTCGGTGGTTATGCCGAGGCCGGGGAAGTAGGGATTATTGGCGTCTGTCTTTTTTCAGAAGATACACGCCGTGAAGAAAAACACAGAAACACGCCAGTGCGGTCAATATCCATGTCGCCATATTTTATTCCCCCATCCTGCGCGTCAGATACAAGCACCCGAGGTAGCAGGCAACGCCGACAAGTATTCCCGTCACACTATATGAATCGATATAATGCTCTGTTTTTCTAAAAAAATTTTTATCATTTTCTGAAAAAAATTTAACTGAAATCGAAGTATCATTATATACTTGTATAATATCAATAGCTGGTTTTATTATTTTTAAGAATACAAGAAAAGATTTTGTAAGTGTATTTGCATTTTTTTCTTTTCGTATTCCTGACATGTAATTTAATGTTGTAAGAAGTATTGTGGTAAAATGGCTAGTATTTCTCATAAGGGCTATAGCAAGCCAACCTATATCAGACTTTTTATGTTTTTTAGAAATATACTTTAAGTGGGTAATGGTATCATCATTATTTTGTAATGCTTGTATAATAAAATTCTCAAAATCATCTTTTGCCATTACAGCATTGGGCAATATGGTTAAACATACCACAACCACCACAGCGACAAACTTTTTCATGGCGTCCTCTTTACGTCTTGTTCACCAAAAAGCGCCTGCAACGCTTTTTCACCATCTCCGCGCAATCGCGCGGCGTCAATGGAAAAACCGGCGTCAGCCCGTTTATTTCCGCAGGAATCGAACAATGCTTTCAGGCGTTCCCGTGCATTGTCGCGGCGTCCCAAATTGCCGAAGACGAGCGTTGCAAAGCCGTCCAGCAAAGAAACGGCGGCAATTTTTTTCATAACATTGCCCTTGTGTTTCTTGACTTTACTATGAATATCCGTTATAGTGCATCAAAAGTTGATGGAGTATAATATGCCTATACATACAGAAAGCGTAACTGGTGATTTTTCTGAAATGACACAAGATGAAAGAGAGAGAAGGCTTGCAGAGGGCAGGAATTTTCTCCTGGTTGTTTTCATATGGATACCGCTGGCAATTTTTGCAACATTAGGGACGGTAATGACACTCGCAATGCACAAATGGTTCTATGGAACAATTTTCTAAGAAGGCCACGGCACGACAACAAACCAGACCATTGCCACGATAAACAAAAATACCGAAGCCGCCGCGCATGATATAGGGACAAGCCGCAAAAACTCTATATCCTTGCATGACATGAGCCACGCCTTGTTAAGGAAATAAATTTTAATCTCTTTCGCCTCGTAGCTTGAAGTTCTCTGTCTCCACGTCTCGCCAAGAAGCAAAATGTATAAATACGAGACCCCAAGCCCGATAATTGCGGAAAGTGAGCCAAAGCCGAAAAGCACGGCAGAGCAGTAAAACGCGCTTGTTCTGGATGCCAGCAAAGCGGTAGCCGCCGCGCCGTTCAACAGAAACGAGCTGTAAAGCATGGTTTTTGAAAATTCAATCGCCGCCTGATTGGCCTGCTTGAACATCTCTTTTCTGTGTTGGTCGTCGTTCATATCAGCACCCACTTTCCTTCCCCCTATCCGATTGCCGGGCTTTTAGCAACCAAAGGAGTAACCCCATGACAGTCGACAGCACACCCACCGGAATCGTGTACACCGTGACCAGCGGCGCGGCGGGCGCGGAATACCCGCTGACCTTCCCCTACATCGACCCCGAGGACATCAGGGCCTATCACGCGACGAGCCGCGCGCCGACATATCTCGTGTACGGCGCTGACTACACGGTCGCGGGCCAGACTCTGACGACCATGACGGAATTGCCCGTCGGCGCGGCGCTCGCCGTTTACCGGGAGACGCCCGTCACGCAGGAAATACTGTGGGTGGACGGGCAGGCCGTATACACGCCGGACATCATGCGGGCAGACGACAAGCTGACGCTCATTTTGCAGGAAATGATAGACGCGGTTTCCCGCGCCGTGAAGATTAGCCGTGAAGACGCGGCGCAGGGCATGACGCCGGAAGACTTGCTGGCCGAGATATTCGGCGCGAGGGACGAAGCCCAGGCCGCCCAAACCGGAGCCGAAGCCGCCCTCACCGCCGCCGAGCGGTGCCGGGACGAGGCTTGCGAGTGCGCGGGGGAGGCGGAGGAAGCCGCCGAAAACGCCGCTGAAGCGACAGCCGGGGAAATCCGTGAGGAGATGTCCGGCTACGCCCAGGACGCGGCGAGCAGCCTGACGCAAATCAACGCCGTGTTCGACGAATTGCAAAATCTGCCGGCGGGCCAGCGGTTGCCCGTTATGCAGATTGACCCCACGACGGAAACGCTGACACCCGAACCCCACGGCGTTGACCCCGCGTCCGTGGCCGACGCTGTGGACGGGCTGACGCTGGACATAGCCCAGGGGGACTACGCCCTTGTGCTGACGGATGAGACGGTTGACGCGGACGGAGAGCCGCACGCCGCTGTCGCGCTGTATCGCGGCGTGGGGGCCGACGCGGGGAATTACACGGGCGTGTTCGCCAAAGTCGTGGAAGACAGCGGACCCATCGTGCCGACGTATGCCCTCGCCTCCCGCATGCCGGCAACGCCGGGAAGCCTCACGGAGCTTGACGTGAACTATGTCAACTGGTCCGTGGGCGAGCTTCCGCAGGCCGACGTGGCCGAGGGGGCGCTGGCGCTGGTGCAGGGGGAACATCAGGAGCAGTATAAACTCTTCCGCCGCGAATCCGGCCAGTGGGCGCGGAAGTACACGGGCAACACGTTCTTCGCCGCCGTGAGCGAGGCGCGGTTCATCGTGGTCAACGCCGTTGTTGACGCCTTCGGGACCGGGCCGAATTACGCCGTCATGGGCCTCAACGCCTGGGTGCCGGTCACGGTGACGGACCCGGCGACCCCGCCCGTCACCCTGCCTGTGTCGGACACGCCGGGGGACGGCATTGTCTGCCAGGGAGAAACCATCGGCGGCGGCTATCCGGAATGGGAGTTCGTCAAGAACCTGCCCGTTGACAATCTGGATTTGTTCGGGGTTACGAAGCCTCTGGACCCGGACAGCCGGATATGGGTCTGGTTCCGGGACGCCTGGGTACCGTGGGGGAGCAGGGCCGTTTCCGGGGACGGGAACGCGGACGGACTGCCCGTGCTGGCGCAGTTCCGGGCGGACTATACGCCCAACGGGTGCCTGTCGCTGGAGGTCAACCACGGGCAGTTGAGCAGGGCCGTATATCCGGAGGCATGGGCCAGGATTGAGTCCATAGGCCAGACCAGTCCGGAAAAGGTGCAGGACGACGCCGCATGGCTGGAAACGCTTGAGACGCAGGGGTGGAACGGCAATTACTCGAGCGGCGACGGCGAGACGACGTTCCGGGTGCCGTATTATCCTGATGGGTGGAGCGGGTTTACTCCGCCGTTGGGGGCAAGCCAGACCAAAATAGCTGATTTTTCCAGCATCGGTTCAACTTCCACCACTTTTTATAGTGCCATAGTTCCATATGACGCATATGTTCGCGCTGCCATGAACACACATCCGGGTGAAGGTGGAGCACATATTTATGTCAATAATGTCTTAGTGGACCGTTTCCGCGCTTTCGCAAAAGCGGAATATAACCTCTATTGTTACGCCCAAAAGGGGGCAACTCTTAAAATAAATGGGTGGAACATAGAGAGTACAACTGACCAAGATGGCTTGGGACTGTTTCTAACTCCCACCCTGCAACTCCCCCCCCTTCACATCAAACTCTACGCCGTGCCTCCCACGGTGGAGCAGGACCAGTTGCAGACGGTCACGCAGGCCCAGGCCAGCATGGTGCACGTGGGGAGTTCGTGGGGGATGCCGGATTACAGTCAGGCGGTGACGGTGCATGTAACTACAGCGCCAGGTGTGCAATGGGATGCTTTTACTATCGATAAAGATTGTATGGTAATTGCGGGGCTTGAGTTCTCCGATTCCACTATGGCTGATGTGTGGATTGGAACGAATGGAATAATAGTCGCCAGGGGAAGGGACCTTACGTCAGCAGGGACAACTTTAGCAGTGATTGCCTCAGGTCTTTTTAAAAAGGACGATACTGTAATCATTAAGTCAAATTATAATGGAACGCGCATCAAACAATACTACAGCATAATCCCCCTCATCAAAGACTCGGGCCAGACCGCCGCAATCCCGTCCGTTCAGGAGTATGTGGATGAGAGGATAAACGCCTTTCCCGTCCCGAAAATATGGGGCACAGTGTCCGCGCAGGGCACACTTTTGAAAGGGGGCGGCGTCTCATCAGTATCAAGGACGGGGACGGGGATATATTTGATAACCTTCCAGTCCGCCATGCCTGACGCCAACTATATGGTGAGTTCCGCCGGTGTTGATTGTCCGCAGACTTTCGCCAAAAGCCAGGAAGCCGGAAGTATGGTTTTGTATACTACAGACAGCGCGGGAAACCCTAGAGACCCTATTGGCGGGCTGTTTTCTTTCATTGTCTATGAGATTTCATAACAGCGCAACCGCCAAGAGTGACGTGGCCGGGGTGAGGGGTGAGGAAAAGGAAGCCCCTCGGAAGAGGGGCTTTTGCTGGGAACGTAAAAAATCAAATAACCATTGACATTTCCACTATTGTTTCAATCCACACTTCCGGTTAGGAAGTGACAAGGTATTCACGCTCCCACAATCTTTTGTATCGTAATTGGCCAAACCACGTCAAGGTTTTTTGAAAGATTGACTATCCTTTGCAATATGGCGTAGATATGCAACATGGCTCGACGAGCGACAATCATCGGCATAGCGAAGGATTTTCTTGGACGACAATATGATGTTCGAGAGGCCCGCCCGACAAAGCACGGCTTTGACGTTCTCCTGGGCTGGCCTTCCGATGTGCAGCGCGGTCCTGGAGGGGGCAGTCCCCAAGTGATTATTACATGGCCGCTAATAAAATATCTGGAAAAAATGCGCCTTACTCCCGGCAAAATTGATTTACCGATAGGACGCGGACCTGTTAAAAGAGTGCGTTCTGTCCTTGGGCATTACTGGCCTGAAGACAACGCCGAATGGTGGAGGGAGCACCCGGACGGCCCCGGAAAAAGTTTTACCTCGAAACACAACTGGCGAAAAAAACTTGGTTTGCCAAGCAATGCGTGGACGCCGGAAATGGACGCTATGCTGCTGGAAATGCTCGCTAATAAAATGCGTATAAAAGATATAGCGGCGGCGATGGGAAGGACGACAAGCGCAATATGGGCGCGAAGGTGGAGATTGGGGAAGTGAAAGGGCGTGTGCCAAATCGTGTGCCAAAAGGGGGTAAAAACCCGCATTTTCAGCGTACTTCAGTAAACTGCTGAGAGAATGATTTCAGTAAGTTAGCGCTTGGCGTACCGCCTTTTGAGCGGCGGCTTGGAAGGCGTCGACGCCTTTCCCGTCGAAGTTGAAGTGGACTATGTCCGCCAGGGCCTGCCGGGGTTCACCCTTGTGGGGCTTGCCGAAGCGGCCGTGCGCGAAGCCAAGGATCGCGTATTCGCGGCCCTGCGGGCCAGCAATTTCAGGCTGCCCCCGGCGCGCGTCACCGTGAATCTGGCTCCTGCCGGCCGGCGCAAGGCCGGCGCAAGCTATGATCTGCCTCTGGCCGTCGGCCTTTTGGCTGCATCCGGGCTTGTCCCCTTGGAACGGCTCAATAATCTTTTCCTCACCGGGGAGCTCTCCCTCACCGGAGAAATCAAGGCCGTCAGCGGCGTGCTGCCGCTCGCCATTCTGGCGCGGCAGAAAGAGGCCGCAGGCCTTGTGGTCCCCCCGGCCAACGCGATGGAAGCCGCCGTCACTCACGGCCTTAAGGTCTACGCCCCGCAAACTCTGGCCCAATGCGCCGCTTTTCTGGCGGGGGCCGCGGAACTCGCCGCTGTGCCCCGCGCCGCGCTGGAAACATTGCCGCCGCCGCGCTACGGCCTTGATTTCGGCGACGTGAAGGGCCAGCATGCGGCCAAACGCGCTCTGGAAGTGGCCGCCGCCGGCGGGCACAACATCCTCATGCTGGGGCCGCCCGGCAGCGGCAAAACCATGCTGGCCCAGCGTCTGCCCACCATACTGCCGCCCCTGAATTTTGAGGAAGCTCTGGAGGTTACCAAGATTTACAGCGTGGCCGGCCAACTGCCGCCGGGATCGGGCCTGATGACGGCGCGGCCCTTTCGTTCGCCCCACCATACCATTTCCAATGTGGCCCTTGTGGGCGGCGGCAGCACCCCCCGTCCGGGAGAAGTCTCTCTGGCACACAGGGGAGTGCTTTTTCTGGACGAGTTGCCGGAGTACAGCAAGTCCGTTCTGGAAGTTCTGCGCCAGCCCCTGGAAGACGGCACGGTGTCCATCGCGCGCGTGGCCCAGAGCGTCACCTACCCCGCGGCGTGCATGCTGGTGGCGGCCATGAATCCCTGCCCCTGCGGGTATTACGGCGACGCGGAACACAAGTGCGTGTGCAGGCCCGATCAGCGCGACCGCTATATGTCCAGGCTCTCAGGCCCTCTGCTGGACCGCATTGACGTGCACGTGGAAGTTCCCGCCGTGCCTTATGAGGATCTGCGCAATACGGCGGGCAGCGGAACCTCCGCCGAACTCCGCGCCCGCGTTCTGGCGGCGCGCGCCGTGCAGCAGAAGCGGTTCGCCGGAGAGAGCATTCACTACAATGCCGAACTCTTCGGCAGCCTCCTTGAACGCCACTGCGCTTTGTCCTCCGATGGGCATTCCCTCCTGAAAACCGCCGTCAAGCGCCTGGGGCTTTCGGCCAGAGCATATACCCGCATACTGCGCCTGGCGCGCACTATCGCGGATATGTCCGACGCGGCCGACATCAGCCCCGAGCATCTGGCGGAGGCCATATTCCTGCGCGTACTGGACCGGGCGGAATAATTCGCGTTTGGTTATACTCTCCGGCGGGCGTGCGCAGCCACGACATGCGCCGGACACATGGTCAGCCTGCGCGCCATATCCAGATTCAGGGATTCACCCGCGCTACGGGCGTTGAAATTCAGCCCCGGAACTCCGGTTGCCGGTATTTGGGCATGGGGGTACACGCCGGAGAGAGCCTTCACGAAATCTATGCTGCCGCCTTCGCCGTAGTGAACGGCCTTCTCGCCAAAAAAGGCAAGAGAAGCATTCCGAACGGCCTGCCGCAGCCAAGTTCCCTGCTTCGTGACGCCCCAGCCGCCCATGCCGATCTCCGGGGTGCGGCAGGGGCGTAATTAGTCGTCCCTTTAAAAGTATCCAAGGGTATGAAATGTATGGTAAACGAAGTAAAAATACTGTATCGTTTTCAGCAGGGAATGCAGCAGTTGAGGCGCGGCTATCGGAGGGAACTGAAAAAGGTCTTGCGCGTCATTCGCTTCAGCAAGAGCGCACGGGACAAAAAGAAGGTGACGGCAGCCATGCGCCGGGTCAGGAGCATGGCCAATGCCTTACCGCGGGACGTCACGCGCAAACTGCCGGAAAGCGTCCGCGCCGCCCGCCGGGAAGAGCTTGCCCTCTAGTGTCTAATTGTTAAAATTACGAGCATGATTTTAATATATAACTGGCTGTATTAAAATATTTTGCACCATGCAGAACTATGACGATTAGACACTAGACAGTGCCGTCATAAAATTTTAGCCCATAAGGCGATGCATCTAGAGTGTTTTGTTATTGAAAATATCTATCCCAATAAAATGCTCCGGCGACGCGAAGCGCGGCAACGCCCGCGAGATCGGCGCAGAGGCGGGCTTTGTCCGCCGCCGAGCGACAATCTCAAGCGCGAATTGCTCTAATTTGAACAGCCGCCAAAAAAGAAGGCGTGTTTTTTCGCGTACCGTGTGGCTATGCCTCGCCATTGTTTGAGGTATAAAAATACATTCTCCACCAGGTGCCTTATCTTATAGATGTGTTTATCGTAAGGCCGCCGGTCTGTACGATTTTCTTCGGCGGAATCACAGGTTCCATTCTTGCCGCACGGGCTGTGGCTATAATTTCGTCTGTATCATACCCCCTGTCGGCGAGAA
>JAISOT010000125.1 GCA_031275465.1 Desulfovibrio sp. | reverse complement strand
GATCTGGCGACGCTTCAGCAGCAGGAGGCTTCCCTCGCGGCGGGCATGGAAGAGAAGGCGCGCCGTTGGGCCAGACTGGCCATCGCGCGGGAACTGCTGACGGAAGCCAAAACCAGGTTTGAACAGGAACGCCAGCCCAAGGTCATCCGACGCGCCTCGGAAATTTTCGCCGGCATCACCCGGCGCTGGCGCGGCATCAGCGCCAGCCTTGACGATTCGAGCCTTTCCATTCAGCCGGCGCACGGCGCGCCCGTGCCCCCCGAGGTCCTGAGCCGCGGCGCGCGGGAACAGGCCTACCTGTCTCTGCGGCTGGCCTATATTGTCAACCATTCCACAGAGGCCGAACCACTGCCCGTCATCATGGATGAAATTCTGGTGAATTTTGATCCCGGGCGCGCGGAGCGCACCGCGCGCGCCTTTGCGGAACTGACGGAAGGCCGCGCGGGCGGAAGGCATCAACTGCTCTATTTCACCTGCCAGCCGCATATCGTGGAGATACTGCGCAAAGCCGTGCCGGGCGCGGCCCTGTTCAGCGTCCGGAACGGGGGAATCCAGCGCGCCTGAAGCCCTGATGCCGCCGCGGACAGCGCGCGTCAGACAAAATAGGTCATGGAGATTTTTTTGAGCTCCTTCAAGCTCCTGAGAACGGCGTATTCCTTCAGGGGGCCGGCCTGCGCGAGGTTTTCCACAACGTCAAGGCACTCGGCCTCGTTGCGGCCATGCACCATGGTATAGAGGGCGTAGGGCCAGTCTTCCGCCGGACCCGCCCCCGGCCTGTAATAGACGTGGGAAATGCGCTCGTGTCCGGCCGCCAGCGCGCCGCAACGATCCGCGTCCGCCTCGTCCACCTTCCAGGCGACCATGGCGTTGTGCGTCCAGCCGGTTTTCTGATGTTTGATGCTTGCCCCGAAGCGCCGGATGGCGCCGCTTTTTTTCAGGCGGGTCAACAGGGCCAGCACCTGGGCTTCGGTCATGCCCGTCTCTGCCGCCATGTCGGCGTACGGCGTGAGGGAATCCGGCAGGTCGGCCTGCGCAATGCGCAAAACGGCGCGCTCCGCGTCGGTAAGGTCAACGGGCATATCAGCGCTCAAAGGAACGTTCAAAAAGCCCCTGCACCGCAAGACGGCCGCCGTCATCCAGAAAACGCGTGCCGGTGGCGGTAAAATGCGTTGCCGTGACAAGGGGCTTCTCCACGGCGGCCCAGGCGTCCCGCTTCCAGATAAACCAGGAGCTGCGCGGCTGGTCAAAGACATACAGGGGCTTGTTGCATATTTTGGCGAATTCAGCGCCCCATCCCGTGCCGCCTTTCACCGTGCCGTCCTGCTGGATGGCGCCCACGACAAATATCTGCCCGCCGCTGCTGACCTGCCAGCAGATGGACTGCAGCACCTTGCGGAACAGGGGCGCGCGGGTGTACTCCCGGCGCATCAGCTTTGAAACATAGGTCATGCTCACATCCTTGAGCATGAGTTCCCGGTTGGTGAGCATGCGCACGCCGCGCAAACGGTTTATCTGATGGCCTTCAAAGCTGTAGTTGACTTCTTCAATGCCGTAGGTTTCCGCCAGATTCCCGAAAAATTCTTCCGTTCCGGCAGCGCCGCCGCTGTATAGTATACTCTGCGCTGGATTGAGCATAACATTGTCCTTGGGCGTTTGTTTCCGTCAGGGGCGGATGTGGCTGCATTCCGCGATATCAATAAAATAGCCCCGGGGCACACCGGGGCTATCCGCTGGGAGCCGGGAGCGCCTAGAAGCGCGGCGTGCGAGGCGTGCGCGGCTTGGCTTCATTCACGCGCAAGGTGCGACCGCCCAAACTGAAGTTGTCCAGAGCTTCAATGGCGGCGTCCGCTTCGGCGTCCTCCATTTCCACAAAACCGAAACCGCGGGCGCGGCCGGTTTCTCTGTCACTTACAAGTTTCACGGAAAGAACTTTGCCGTGCTCGGCGAAAAGATCCTGCACCTGTTCCTCTGATGCTGACCAGGGAAGATTCCCGACATAAATGGACTTGGACATGAAAACCCCTCTCAAAAAACAAAACAATAGAGCTCCCGTACGGTCTGTCGGCAAAACGTATTACCGGCGCACGGCACTGCGGGAGCAACATTAAGCATGATTCCCGCACTATGTCAATGTATATGTATTACAAAAATTTTTGGGATATGTCGTTTTCGAATTTCGCAAAAATTTCCGCAAAAATTTCCGGAGCGCGTTTGTGCATCTGGGCCAGTAATGGCAGGGCTACCTGACGCATTTGCGGATGAGCCCCCGGAGCGCAGCGCATCTCAAAAATATGCCGCCATTCGCGCAGATTACAGGTAACGACAATTTCCGTTTTCAGGCTGGTGGGCAGCACGCAGCGCGCCTGCTGGGCGCTTGCCCCCGCGGCCGCAAGCGTGAGATAGGCTTGCTCCGCCGCCAGCATGGCCTTGTGCCACAGCGCGTACTCCGGGGAGTCTTCCGGCCAGAAACAGGGTTTGATCACGGTGATTTCCCTGCCGAATTTTTCCCGTCCGTAGTTGGCGTAGCGCGTGCTCTCCTGGCTGTAGGAGGCCAGACGGTGACGCACCAGCTCGTGCGTCACCCCGCGGTCGCAGACGATGCGCACCGTTGCGCCCGTGTGCTCAATAACGCTGTGGTGGCCTGAGCGCATAAGTTTACGTACAAATCCGGATGCCGAGCCGGGCGTGATTCTGTCTTCGGATTTGTAGCAAACGCGTCCGGCTGTCTCAATACGACGCAGGATTTCAGCGCCGTCGTCCATGGCCAGAATTTCAAAGCAGGGTTCGACGATCTTCATGTCCTTGTTTTTAGGCCACGTTGCGCAAAAAAGCAATTCTTCGCGTTTTACCCGATTGGCTGCCTGTCGATACAAATTAAGTTGAATTGGATATGTATTTAAAAAAACACTGAAGGCAAGCGAACAAGATCGCGACGATATACGTCGGAGCAGGGATGAGTGGCAAAAATGTAAAGATACTATAGAGATAAATAGGGGGAGTCTGCCCGGGGAATGAATTCCAGAATCCTGCGCACAACTGTGGACATCGGTATTTTGGCTGACCGCTTATTTTTTGCGTGTTCCCCTCGCAAGAGAATGAAACCGCGCTTGAAGTCCAGGTCATCCCATTGTAGATTGAGCAAGGCGGTTTTTCGCATGCCGGTATAGAGCGCCAGCCGCATTACGTCCGCTTGGATTTGGTCATAATCGGCGTCAAGGGCTGCCAGAAGATTTTTTATTTGAGCCCCGGTCAGGCATTCCGTTTTTTTGTTGTCGACGCGCAGGAAAGGAAAGAACAGACGCGAAGGAAGCTCACAAAGGAAGCTCACAGATGCCGCGCTTCGCGCCGAAGCGGATCAGCCGTTGAAGAAACGAGAGGATATGTTTGACGGTTTGTGGCGATTTCTCGTCAGCAAGGAGCCTGTCCCGGACCCCTTCAAGCTGTCCGGTCGTAATTTGCTCAGGAGTCAGATTCCGAAACTCGCCAAGAAACGACATCATGTATCTGTTATCGGTGGCCCGTTTTCCACCGGTATGCGCTGCGTTGTATACATTCCACAATTTCTCAATGGTGAGCCGAGCTTTCTCTTCTTTGCGCCTGTCTTGGGGCGGCTTGAGATCATTTTCAATGAAGCGCGCCCTCATCCCTGCAGCCTTGGCCGCGCTCATGTCATCCGCGAACTGCCTTCCGACCTTGACCTCGCGTTTTCGGTTGCCTTGCCAATACGTAACGTAGTATACTCGCTCAATGCCCGTCTTGCCTTTGCGCTTGGCGAGACGAAAATAGACACCGGGGTATTTTTTCGCTACACGCTTACCGTTCAGTTCATCGACCATGAAAAAAACCTCCTGCATTTTTCCACCAAAATTTCCACCATACGAGGCGGATTCAGATAGACTTGAATGTAACACGGTAGAAACGCCACTTCGAGTAACTATTTGATTTTTTACAGTAAATGGCAGAAGATGCGCTTAGATAAAAATACCTGATTACGCACGATAATCAGCCCCTATTCAAGATGCATGGAATATGAGATACTTTTTGAAACCAAGGAGTTGATGATGCCTCGTAATCCAGTCCAGTTTCAAAAAGGGATGAGT
>JAISOT010000114.1 GCA_031275465.1 Desulfovibrio sp. | reverse complement strand
GCTCATGGAAAAAAATCAAGCCGCCCAGAACAATGACAACGGCCAGAACAGTCGTCATTTACTGCCATCCTTTTCCGCCAGTTGGCAAACCATATCGCGGCTGTGGCGATCAAGCCGCGTGATGCGCGCCGCAAGGGCGCCGACTTCGTCCTTGAGTTCAGAAAGACTCTCAGCCGCCAGAGGCGGACAGAACGGTCTGCCCATGGCGCCGGGATGAGCCGCCCCGTGCTCCCGCATGGCGGCATCGATCAGGAGGGGAATGTCCAGAAACCCGATGGCCCCGCGGAGAAAAAGTTCCACAGCCGCCTCATTGGCGGCATTCATGACGACGCAAAGCCCCCCGCGTCGGGAAAGGGCCTGACGGGCCAAGGCCAGGGCCGGAAAGGCCTCCGTGTCGGCCTCGTGAAAAGTGAGCTGCCCCGGCCGCGCGAGATCAAGCGCCGGCACGCCGGAAGGCTTGTTGAGCGGCCAGAGCAGGCAGTTGGCCAAAGCGCCCCGCATGTCCGGCGCGCCCATTTGCGCAAGCAGGGAGCCGTCGTCGAATTCCACCAGAGAATGAACCACGGACTGCGGGTGTATGAGCACGCGAATCCGCGACGAGGGCACGCCGTACAGGTGGAAGGCTTCCGCGATTTCCAGGGCCTTGTTCATCAATGTGGCGGAATCTATGCTGATCTTCGTGCCCATGCGCCATGTGGGGTGGCGCATGGCCTGCTCGGCCGTGACGCCGGCGAGGGTTTTTCGGTTTTGGCCGAAAAACGGGCCGCCGGAAGCCGTGATCAGAAGATTTGCCGCTTCCTGCCCCCTTCCGGCCAGACATTGAAAAATGGCGTTGTGCTCGGAATCCACCGGCAAAACGGCAGCCTGCGTGCGCCGGCAGATCGCGCGCACCAGGTCGCCGGCAAGCACGAGAGATTCCTTGTTGGCGAGGCAGATGACCTTGCCCGCGAGGGCCGCGGCAAGCGTTCCGGCAAGGCCGGCGCCGCCCGACTGGGCCGAGAGCACGGTACCCGCCTGCGGGAGGGAGGCAAGCCCGGCGTAGCCTTCGGCCCCCTCCAGAATGCGCGGCTGATAGCCTTGGGGCAGCAGACGCCTGAGTTCCTCCGCGACGGCGGCATCCAGAACAGCCAGACAGGGGGGACGAAAGCGCTCCGCCTGCTCCGCCAGGCGCTCCACATCGCGGGCGCAGGAAAGCCCCACAACCTCAAACCTGTCGGCGTATTTCTCGATAACGGCCAGCGCGCTGCGCCCTATGGAACCTGTGGAGCCCAGAATGGCGATGCTCCGCGGCCAGGTCCGCCGCCAGGTTTCAGACGGCGGCGGTGAAATGTAAGAGATTTTCGGGCCGCCAAGCCCGGGCCAGAGATCCGCCATGCCTTTTCTCAGTCAAAAAAGAAAAACCACTGATCCACCACGGCCACCATGGGCATGGCGAACAGGATGCTGTCCGTCCTGTCCAGCATTCCACCGTGTCCGGGCAGAATGTTGCCGGAATCCTTGACGTTGACCGAGCGTTTCAGGGCCGACTCGAAAAGATCGCCCAACTGGGCAAAGGCATTGAGGGCCACGCCCAGAAGGGCGAAGGAGAACCAGCCGAGTTTGCCGAAAACGGCTCCATAGATGGAACAGAAAATAACGCAGGCCACAAGGCTGCCGATGGCTCCTTCCGAGCTTTTGTGCGGGCTTACGCGCGGCCAGAGCTTGTGGCGCCCCCAGCGGGTGCCGACAAACCAGGCGGCCGTGTCGGATATGCCCACGGCGGCGAGCACAAAGACAAGTTTTACGTTGGAGAGATAGGTTGCCGGCAGAAGCAGCAGGGGCACATAGGCCAGACCCACCAGAAATATTCCGCTGGAGGCGAAGGCGCTGTCTTCTTCCACCACATCCCAGCGAAAAAGAAAACTCATGGAGGCAAGCACAAAACCGGCGCCAAGGCAGACGAGAGCGTCCTGCGGGCGGCGGTTCCAGGTCAGCACTATCATGGCGCAGCCCAGGGCAAGCGCGCACAGGCGGCTGGTCAGGCGCCTCCTCGCCCCCCAGAAGAGCGAGTAAAATTCCCACAGGCACAGGCAGGAAACAAGCAGAACAGCAAAAAGCAGCAGCCAGCCTCTGACGGACAGCACCGCCGCGATTACGGCAATCAGCGCTACGCCGGTTATTACGCGGGGAATTTCCCGGATGCGGGGAGCGGGACTCATGTATGAAATCCTTTTTTCAAATTTTTCCGAAACGCCGCGAACGCGCGGCGTAATCCTCAAGTGCTGCGCGCAGATGCTCTTCTTTGAAATCCGGCCAGAGCACCGGCGTGAAATACAGTTCCGCGTAGGCGCACTGATAGAGCAGAAAATTGCTCAGGCGGCGCTCGCCGCCGGTGCGGATCAGAAGATCGGGATCGGGCTGCCCCACAGTGTACAGGCGCCCGGCAAGGCTTTGCTCCGTTACGTCCCCGGGACTTGCGCCTTCGCGGACAAAGCTCCGCGCCGCGCGCACGAGTTCCGCCCGCGCTCCGTAGTTGAGGGCAAGGTTGAACGTCATTTCCACGCCCCCGGACGTGCGTTTGATGCCACGCGACACGGCGGCGCGCGCGCCGAGGGGCAGCGCCGCCGTGTCGCCGAGCACGTTCAGGGCAATGCCTTTTTGTTCCATAAGAGGAATTTCCCTGTCCAAAAACTCCTTGAGCAAGCTGAAAAGATGGCGCACTTCCGCCTTGGGGCGGCCCCAGTTCTCGCTGGAAAAGGCATACAGGGTGACATGGCGTATGCCTGCCGCGCGGCATTCGGTTATGACGCGCCGCACGACCTCCGCCCCCGCGCGGTGCCCTTCCCTGCGCGGCAGTCCGCGCGCCTCGGCCCAGCGGCCGTTGCCGTCCATAATAACGGCGATGTGCGCCGGCAGGTTTTCGCCCATCAAATGTCCATGATCTCTTTTTCTTTAGCTGCGCACTTCCTTTCCACATCGGCCACGAATTTGTCCGTAAGCTTCTGCACGTCGTCCGTGCCCCTTTTCAGCTCGTCCTCGGTAATCCGCTTGTCCTTTTCAAGCCTTTTCAGGCTGTCGTTGGCGTCGCGGCGCACATTGCGCACAGCCACCCTGGCCTCCTCGCTGTATCTGCGGGCGACCTTGACAAGCTCCCTGCGGCGCTCCTCGGTGAGGGGCGGCATGACAATGCGGATTACCTTGCCGTCATTGACGGGGGTAAGCCCCAGATCGGACTTGAGCAGGGCTTTTTCCACAGCGGCGAAGCCGCTTTTGTCCCAGGGCTGGATGGTGAGGGTGCGGCTGTCCGGCACGGCGATGGAGGCCATCTGCGCAAGGGGCGTCGGCGTGCCGTAATAATCGGCCCTGATGTCTTCCACAAGGGCGGTTGAGGCCCGGCCCGTACGGAGCTTGGAAAAATCGCGCGCAAGGGAGGACATGGCCTTTTCCATGCGTTCTTCGGCATCCAGAAGCGTGCTTTCGATATCCATATCGTTTTCTCTCTTCGTAACGGTTAGTCGTGCACGATCGTCCCCACGTTCTCACCCACGACGGCGCGGCGGATGTCCCCGCCGAACATGCGGCAGACGATGACGGGCAGGTTGTTGTCCCGCACAAGGGCGATGGCCGTGGCATCCATCACGCCCAGATGCCGGGCGAGGGTTTCGTCATAACTCAATCTGTCGAACCTGACGGCATCGGCATGAAGTACAGGATCCTTGTCGTAAATGCCGTTCACCTTGGTGCCCTTGATAATGGCCGCGCATTTGAGCTCCATGCCGCGCAGGGCCGCCGTGGTGTCCGTGGTGAAATAGGGATTGCCGGTGCCCGCCGCGCAAATCACCACGCGTCCCTTTTCCAGATGACGGAGGGCGCGGCGGCGGACAAACGGCTCGCACACCTCACGCATGCTGATGGCCGAAAGCACGCGCGTCGGGTGGCCCCGTTTTTCCAGCATGTCCTGCACGGCAAGGGCATTCAGCACTGTGGCCAGCATGCCCATATAGTCGGCCGAGGACCGCTCCATGCCCTTGGTGGAGGCCGACAGCCCGCGAAAAATGTTGCCCCCGCCGATGACAAGGGCCATCTCCACACCCATGTCCAGCACGGCGCCGAGTTCGCCGCAAACGGCGGCCACGGTATCCGGATCAATGCCGGTTTTCTGCTCTCCGGCCAAAGCCTCGCCGCTCAGTTTGAGCAGCACTCGTCTGTATTTGGGTATCGGCATGCCAGCCTCTGCTGTTTACAAAATGCGCCACGTCCGCAAGCTGAAACATATATCTTTTTCAGCACCTTTTCATATGAGGCGGAGGGAGCATAACAAAAAACATCCGCGCCTCAAAGAAATTATTTCCGCGGCACGCATTGTCAATAATTATAATATGCTGTGCTTCCGGCTGCCGTCTGGCGACGTGCCGCCGGCTTTCCGCACCGTGCGTTCCCATTAAGTCATTTCTGACGCAGCATACGACTTTTACTCGCCGCCCGGCGGTTTCAATGTGAACGTGCTTAAATTTCCATTAAATGGAATTTATTTCCAATTTTATTTATATTGACATGAATAATAATATCTGTAACCAAAATATCATAAAATTTTTCTGTATTATGGAAAAAGTTTATTTTGATCAACATAAATAGGGATAACTGGCAATATTGCCAGATAGTCCGGCTGAAAGTTGCAGGTCGCAAAAAAATTTCACCAAGGAGATTGCCATGTCAAAGTTGCTGACCATCTTCGCGATCTGGATCGGGGTGCCCCTCGTTTTACTTCTTCTCCCTTGTCCTTCGGGTCTTGATCCAAAAGCCTGGGCCTTGCTCGCATTTTATGTCGCGGCCATTCTCGGGCTTATTCTTCAGCCACTCGGTGAAGCGGCGGTACTCATCATTCCCCTCGCCGTGTACAGCGTATGCTTCAAAGGAACGTCCATAGCCCTCTCCGGATACAGTTCCTCGACCGCGTGGCTGGTTCTTGCCGGCTGTCTCGTGGGCAGAGCTTTCACTGAAACCGGTTTGGGCATTCGCATCGCGTGCGTGCTGATTGACAAATTCGGCAGGACTACCTTGGGTCTTGGTTATGTGGCCGCATTTACAGATTTTGTCATCAGCCCGGCCACTCCCTCCAATACGGCTCGTTCCGGAGGAATTGTTTACCCCATCTTCCGTTCCATTTCGGTCACGTTAGGTTCGGAGCCGGGCGCTACGGCCAAGAAAGTAGGCTCATATCTCTCGCTGCTCTGTAACGGAGTCAGCCTGACGACGGCCGGCGCGTTCCTTACCGCCAGCGCGCCCAACCTTTTGCTTTTCTCGTTGGCCGTCAGCGTCGTGGGCGCGGAAATCTCCTGGGGAGAGTATGCCCTGGCCGTGCTCCCCTCTCTGTTCACCCTCCTGCTCCTTCTGCCTCTGCTGTATTATGTCCTCTGCAAACCGGAATTGAAAAAAATCGACAACAAAGCCATTGCCCGGGACGGACTGCAAAAATTAGGGCCCATGTCCGCGCAGGAAAAAAAACTGGCTTTGCTTTTCCTTTCCGCCCTGGCTCTCTGGTCTTCTTCGCACTGGACAAAAATTGACGCCGGAGCCGTGGCGCTCCTTTTTATAGCCGGCATTCTCTTTTTCCGGGTAATTTCCTGGGATTCCATGCTCCAGGAAAAAAGCGCCTGGAGCACTTTTATATGGTATGGAGCGATGATTGGCCTTTCAAGCGGTTTGAGCAAACTGGGTTTTTTCAAGTGGCTGGGCACTGTTGTGATGCCGTATTTCAGCTTTGCGGGCATGAATCCAGCCATGGTTATGATTTTGCTGATCGCCGGCAGTTTTCCCTTGCGGTATATTTTCGCCGGAGTCGGCCCGTATGTGGGCGCTATGGTCCCCGTGTTCCTGACGCTGGCGAAGGCGGGCGGCGTTCCCCCGATCCTGGCCGCCGTTTCCCTGTGCGCAACGGTTTCTCTGGGAGCTCTTTTTACGCATTTTGGACATGGTGTATCGGTGGTCATTTACGGCGGCGGATACGTGTCGCAGACAACCTGGTGGAAAACCGGCTTCATCATGGCGATTGTGGCAAATGCCGTGGTTCTGGGCATAGGCTTTCCCTGGTGGGCCATGCTTGGTCTTTGGTAGGGCGTCATTCAGCGCTGGCCGGTTTTGCATGACGGCATACCGGCAGGGCATGTTTTTAACGGACAATTATGCGGAGGACGGAATATGGCGAATATTACCCATGAAACGGACGTGCTGGTTATCGGGTCAGGTTTTGCCGGCAATCGCGCCGCCCTCGGGGCGGCCGGGGCCGGAGCCAGGGTGCTCCAGGCGACCCTTGGGGCCGGAGGAAGCCCCAATATTATGGGGTTCAGCGCTCCGGTAACAGAAGGCGATTCCGTGGAGATCATCTTTTCAGATCTCATGAAGAGCGGGCTGGGAATGAATTCACCTGTTCTTTCACGTAGCTATGCTGAAGGAACAGCTGAATTGGTGGCGGATTTTGAAGCTCTCGGCGTGCCGTTCAGAAAAGACGCGCATGGAAAAATCCAGCCCCTGCATTCCCTGGGCACGACCTACCCCAGGCTGGTTATCCAGTATCAATGTCTTACCGGCAACTATATTCAAAAAGCTCTCAATGACAGGATACATCACACGGACAATATCACCCTGCGCACGAATGCGATGATCACCGATCTTCTGGCGGAAGAGGGCAGAGTACTCGGCGCTTGCGGCATTGACGTCGCCAGCGGGGAATTCCTGGTCATCAAAAGCCGTGTTGTCGTCGTCGCAGCCGGCGGCAGCGGGCGTATTCATTCTTTTACCACCTACCCCAATGATGTGGCCGGAGACAGTATGGCCATGGCGTACAGGGCCGGTTTGCGCGTGACGGATATGGAATTGCTGCAATTCGAACCTTGTTGTTTTGTCGCGCCAACGGCAATCAAAGGATTTGTCAACCCCACAACTTTTCTGAAAATGGGAGCCAGGCTGAGCAACAACAGAGGTGAGTTCTTTGTTGACGATTATTCCACAATCCAGAAAGATGAGCTTTCCCGCAAAATATACGCGGAGGTTATGGAAGGCAGAGGCTCGCCCAACGGCGGAGTTTACTATGATGTGCGGATGTTGCCCGAAGAGGCTGTGAAAATTACGCATTATGTGCATTATGAACCAGCGTTGCGCGCGGGCGGCGTCGACATCTGCAAGGAGATTTCTGAAGTGGCGCCTGCCGGGCATTCCTTTCAGGGAGGTGTTGTCGTCAATCCCGACTGCAGCACGGAAATCGCGGGCCTTTTTATTGCGGGGGAAGCCATGGGCGGCGTCCATGGGGCTAACCGCATGGGTGGCGACGCAGGAGGCGCGGCTCTGGTGTTCGGCAAAATAGCCGGACAAAGCGTCGCCAAAGCATACAGGCGGTTTGATGCGCCTGCGGATGCCCGTGTGGCGTCTCTGGCCGGAGAAATAAAGGAAATAATCGGAAACGCTTCGCGCCGCGAAGGGGAAAATCCCGCTGTTTTTCGAGCGCGCATTCAGCAGATGATGCAGGAAAAAGTCGGGCTGATAAAAACTGAGGATACTCTGACGTCTGCCCTGAACGAGCTGAATTCCCTGGAAACGGCTTTCACGCATTTGAGCGCCGGAAGCGTTGCCGCCCTGCGTGACCTGCTTTCATCCCGGAATATGCTGAGTACGGCGCGGATGATGGCCATGGGCGCACTGGAACGCAGGGAAAGCCGGGGCGTCCATTATCGGGGGGATTATCCCCAACGCGATGATGTGAATTGGTCCGGCAGGAATGTCGTGATTTCCAGAGGCGGCGACGGAAAAATGCGTTCGTCCGTTGTGATGCGGGAAAAAGAGTAAGCCTTTCGGGAGCCGTGACAGGTATGCGCCGGGTTGTTTGGACGGACGACAGCCTGGCGTTTGCCGGAAAATTGGGAAAAAGAGGTGAGCCGTGCGCATGCGGGTGATTTGTGAAGGCTTCCCTGGGAAGATGGCGAATGGATATATGGGATGGAGCAGCGTCGTTCTGGTTGAACAGCGGGAAAAAAAGATTCTATTTGATACCGGAGGGATAGATAAGAGAGTGGATCTTTGTCCTGATCTTCTTGCCGCCGGAGCGCACCCTGAGGAGATCGACTATCTCGTGATAAGCCATTTTCATCTGGATCACATTTATAACTATGATTATTTCCCCAATGCGGAAATTATCCTGCACAGCGACGAACTCGCGTATGCCCGTAAAGGAGAGGATCCGTGGCAGCCGCACCATTTGCTGGCCCCTGTGGAGAAGACCGGACGGCTGAGGTGTGTGCGCGGGGGTGAAACCCTGGCGTCGGGAATCAGCGTTATCCATCTTCCGGGCCACACTCCGGGATGCATGGGACTGGTACTGGAAGATCCGGCTTTGCCTCTGACGGTCCTTGCCGGGGATGCCATCAAGACCATCGCGGAGATGGCCACCGGCAAGGCGCCTATGACCTCGGCGCCGGAGCAGACTTATGCCAGTGTGAAAAAAGTGCGTTCCTTTGCCCGGCAGGTGGTGCCGGGGCACGATCGACTGCTTGTCCTTGAGAAAGACCGGGTGATGGCCCGCGTCGCCGCAAGGCGCACCATCATCATTCCTCCGGATATCGTGGACAGAGGGAAAGAGCGGCGTCTGGAACTGACGCTTGAACAAACATGGCTGCCCTTCTGCAATGGCCTGTGAACGGCATGGAAAAAACGTCTGCTTTGGGAGAAGATACGGTGAAAGGAGAAGAGGATGGAAGAGTCGGCACAATGAAAGAAATTTCCGTCCGCAGCCTTGAACGGGCATTTTCCATACTTCAGTGTTTTGACCTGGATACGGAAGAGCTGACCTTGACCCAGATTACGGAAAAACTTTCCTTGGCCCCTTCCACAGCCCTGCGGCTTGTCAGTTGTCTGACGCGGCTTGGTTTCCTCAACAGGAGCAAAACAAAGTCCTATTTTCTCGGCACCCAGGCTTATCTGCTTGGCGTTGTCGCCAGCGCGCATTTCAAGCTGCACCGGATTGTCGACCCCATAATGAAACAATTGCGTGATGAAACGAAAGAAGCGGTTTCTCTTTATGCGATTGAAGGGGAATATCGGGTCTGCTATCATCATGTGGAAAGTCTGCAAAGCATGCGGTGCATTGTGCGCATTGGCGAACGGTTTCCCCTCTGGGCCGGGGCGGCGGGGAAATGCTTTCTGGCCTATGCGGATGACGATATCGTGCAGCGGGAGATGGACAAGTTGCATCCGTTAACACCGTCAAGCATACTGGATAAGGAAAAATTTTCTGAAGAATTGCAATTGATTCGCGAAAAAGAAGAAGCCATCAGCTTCGGAGAAAGAGAAATGGGCATCACCTCCACGGCGGTCCCCATCTTTTCCAGGAAAAATCAAGTTGAATACACGCTTTCCATAGCGGCTCCTTCCGGAAGGGGAACAAGCAGCGCCTTGCGGCTTTTCATCCAACGCTCAAAAGAGGCCGCACGGGCCATCGCCAAACAACTTTATAGTTGATTCGGATTTTTCCCGGCTGCGGGCGTGACCCACACTTCACTAGGCCGCGGAAAGCGGGTGTCTCCATGCCGCCCCGTTCCGGCGCTCAACAGCGCAAACAAAGGGCGCCTTCGTGATGCCATCCCAAGTAATTTAGAGCGAACTTGCTGTTATGATTGAACCTGTCAAGTAAGCAACAGCCTATCCACCTCAGCGCTTGCGGGGTTATGTTTTGCAGGCGGGAGAAGGCGGAGCGCTTGGATGACGGTTAATCACTCTGTTATGCGCGGGTTGGGTACGAGGCCACTGTTTGGGCGAAAGCGGCAGGCCCGGCCGCTTCCTTCCTCCTTCAACGTCTTGACGGGTTCAGCTTCGGGCATTGCGTCCTCCGTAATGTTTCGGAATAGATAGCGCCTCCTTCGTATCCATGCAAGCCGCCCCGCAGTTTCCGCTGCCTGTCACAGACGGGTTCAGCATTAAATCAACCAGTTACAGACGATTTCACAACAGCCCACGTTTTCTAACAACGTGTCATATTTCATATTGTTGCCATAAATTTCTCTCTATCGGCAAACACGTTCCATTTTTATTTGACTTTTTTCGGTTGTCGCGTATCTTCTACACGACATTTTTAATGTCGCGTCTTGCTTCACATCTCGTTTTTCATTTTTTGTTTACCTTGAAGGGCTGCGCTGCAGCCGCCGGACTTCCTGATGGGAACAACATTGCCAAGGGCAATGACGTGCGCATGAGTTGTTTTCAATTCGCTCAATCCAAGGAGGTTTCATGGCAGATCAAGCGCTCATTAAAGATTTTGAGGACATGCTGGGCAAGGAGAACGTATTCGGTTCGGAAGCGGACAGACAGACGTACGCCTATGATTCCGCGGTGCTGACCCCGATCGTGCCCTCCCTGGTGGTGCGGCCGACAAGCGTCGAGCACTTGGGGCAATGCGTCAAAAAGCTCTACGACAACGGCATCCCCATGACCGTCCGCGGCGCGGGAACCAA
>JAISOT010000043.1 GCA_031275465.1 Desulfovibrio sp. | reverse complement strand
CTTTGCCTTTTTTCTCTTTGCCTTTCCCTGCTTTTTCTTTCTGATATATTTCCAGAGCAAGCCCCCGACGGAGTCATTTCCGTCCCGCGCCCGCAAGGATTTATGGCCGGAATCCAGGCGGCGAATGTCAAGGGTCGCGGAGCGACACGCCAGTGCTTGCCCTTGACAGAGCCGCCGATTCCGGCAGGAATGCGGGAGCGGGGGACGGAAGGCCGGGATGTTCTATGCCTGCGAACGGCGAAAAAAGCGAAATCCGCGCAAAAAGCATTTCGGTCATACCGCCGATCCGGCTTTTGTCCCTGAACCACATGAGCCTGACGGCGGAATTCCGTTGCCCGATACCATATTGCCGCGAAGGGAGAAAAAAGCGAAAAATGCGAAATAAGCGTCAGCATACGGCCTCCCTTTTTTCGCCAAATTCTCCATTTTCGCTTTTTTCGCTTACCGCGCTTTCTTCACGCATAGTGCGCAGGGCAATGACACTCCTCGTCCTGCCGCCGCTTTTCTGTCTGGTGACGGTGATCCGCTGTTGCGCTTCCATTTTCTGCAACAAGGGTTGCAACCTGTCCTTCGGCACATGGCGGTTCAAACAGGCGCTCAACTCCGTGGCCGTCAGCTGGCCTTGCTTCAGGGCGTCAAGGATCTTTTCCTCCAGAGGATCAACAGTCCTGTCGCCGAAGATGTACAGGGCGGAATCCTGAGCGTAGCGCCACAAGGCAAGAGCCGCGTCCAGGTGTTTTTCCTGAATGACGTTCCTGCCGTCCAGCAGGGCATAAATCAGGGCGAGGCGCATGGTCTGGGCCTCGGCCCGGTTGATGATGCTCCCGGCAAGACCGCTGTGTTCCCTGGAAAGCTCCGAATACACGTTCGCCCATTGCTCCCTTGCCCCGGCGCTCATGGTCACAAGGCCGCACTGCTGGGCATGGGCCACAAGCCGCCAGAGTTCATGCTGGATGGGGGCGATTTCCTCCACCGGCATACGCGACGGCAAGGGCACCAGCTTGGAGCGCCGGGCGCAGATCCACAGAAAGCGGTTGCCGAACCCGTTGAACGCCTGCACGTCCGCCAGGGCGACGGCCAACTCTTGCATGGTGATATGGGTGATGATGCAGATGTGCGCATTTCTGACCCGTACCGGGTTATTCTTGGTCAGGGGCGCGTAGTCGCCGGAATCCCAGAAGCAGCGCAGGCCCATGGAAAGAGTGTTGCCCTCCCGCTTGGTGCAGGCAAGGCCGGAAGCGAATTCTTCATCCTGGATCATCAATCGCTTGTCGCCCGCGTCACGCAGGGGTTCGTTGGGGTTCATCCTCTGGCGGCGCTGACGCTCTTCCTCGCTTTCATCCTTCACCTGACAGGCCAGCCCTTCGCCGGTGGAGAGCGGCCCGCCGCTCTCCCTGGCCGGAAGAGGCAGACGCAGGGCGGCAATTTCCGACGGCTGGCAGTATTCCCGCGTGAACAGCTTGTTCACGGGCGAAAGGGAGGTTCCCTTCCTGGCCTTGCTGGAATTGCCGCAAATGACGGCAAAGAGGCGCGGCGCATGCGGCGTTTCGCCAACATGGATGTGCGGGCCTTTGCCTTCGGCATGGCCGTAAACTTCAGCCGCGAAGCGCGTGAGCATGGTCACGCAGACGGCGGCGGGATCGGCCTCGCTGTCTCTGGTCGCCAGACGCACGAACTCGCCCACAAGGCCGGGGCAGGCGGCAAAGGGAAAACGCGGCCATTCCTTCAGGAGCATGTCCTCCATATCCTCTTGTATCGGAACAGCCGGGCCAAGGCCGGAAAAGCGGCCAATGGTCTTGCGGCGGAACTCCTCCACCGGCAGGGCGGTCTCAATATGGACTTGAGGAAGAAAGCCCGGCGTTGCGGCGTCGGCCAGATCCCATTTTTCCGGCAGGGTGTCCGGGGGTTGCACGATGGAAACGCTTTCCGCCCCGCCTTCCAGAAGTCCGGCCAGGGTCAGCGCCGCCTCAAAGCTCGGCAAGTCGTTGTCCGGCCAGATAATGACCTTCCGCCCTTGAAGCGGTGAAAGATCGGCCTTGGCGGCATTTTTCGCGCCGCCGCTCCAGGTCAGCACGGCATGTTCAGGGAAATAATCCCGCGCCGCGTCCGCCGTCTTTTCCCCTTCCACCAGCAATACCGGCGCATCCGACATGGCCGCGAGTCGTTGCAGACCGTATAACGGACGCGGTTCGAGCAAGGCTTTCCAACGCCATTGCCGATCATTCCCTTTCCGGCCGAAGCACAGGGGAAGGACAATCTTGTCCCGGTCAGGAAAATCAAAACGCGCGGTGTAGGCCAGAGTCCTTCCCCGCACGTCCTGATAGCGCCAGAACCGGCTTGGTTTTCCGTGTTGTGGGTGCGCGTCCGGCCGCTCCGGAGCGTTTTCCGGAACGGGCGTTATGGGCGCAAAATCGGCGTCTGTCTTCGTCGGCTCTGCCGGTCTGGCAATGCCGGGTTTACGCGACTCTGGCCGCTGCGGCATATCAGGAAGGACGGAATAGCGTTCGGCAAGTTCTCTGGCCGCTTCACCCTGGCGGATATGCCGGTTCTTGGCCCACAGGTCGATGATGTCCTTCCAGCTTTCGCCGGTTGCGAAGTCGGAACCCACGCCGGTATCAAGGTTGGTGGAACAGGAATCGCCCCTGCCGCCTTCCACGGAAGCGCAGATGTATTCCCTGCCGCATTGCCTGCCGCCCGGCAGCAATTCCGGCAGCACATCCGCCAGACACGGATGCAGAGCGCTTTTGACCTGTTCAAAAATGGCAGTCATTGCCCGCCTCCGTCGTTATCCGGACGAACGCGGGACTGAAGCCAGTCAACAAGCGGATCTCGCAGGTAGCCAACATTTTTGCCGAATTTGATTCTCGGCGGGCCTTCGCCCTGGCTGTCCAAGTTCGCCATGTACTCTTTGGAAATGATGCCGCCAAGGTACTGGTCGAGCTTTTTCCGGGCCACGACCGGCGGTAGATTTCGGCGCAGTTCGGTGAGGTCAACTGATACTGTGACAAGGTGTTTTTTCATTTGAAAAGCCTCCACATAGGTTCACGGTTAAATGACGCTATGTGGAGGCTATGGAAGGGCGGGGGGTGCGGAAGTTACTTACGCGCCTCCTTGCGGTACTCTGTAAATGTTTCAAATTTAATGGAAAGTGTTAATCCCCCCGGATTTTTTTGAATCAACTCTCCCGCTGTATCGCCCGAATCCGTAGGTTCATCATAGAATTGCACGGAATACCCTTTGCGCGGTCTGGCGTTTTTTTTCTTCAAGTCATTTTTTATGGCTTCCCACAATTTTTTGTCCGTACTCTGCGGGTACCTGAAATGATATTTGCGAATCAGCGCCAATAGCCCCGAACGGTCCAGCGTTTTTTCTCCTCCTTCCTTTTGACTGGCATGTCTGCGCAAACCCGCATCGACAGCTTTATTGGCCGCGAATTGGGCCATGGACCGAGTGAAAAGAAACATATATGCCGCCGTCGCCGCGACATCGCCGGACCTTAGAGCCATGTTCAGCATAATGTGGGATATTTCAGCATTAACAGCGGCCAGAATTTTTATGCGCTTGAGATAATCTTGATTGTCGCGAGCCTTGGCAAGATAGAAATTTTCTATTCCGGCGGTAATTTTGACATTTTCAGCAATTGTCCTTCTCGGATCCGATGGGTCTGGGCGCGTATTGGAGCATAGTTGAAAAAGTTCCATTGTCATGTCGTTATTAGAACTAAGCCATTCTTTAGATTGGATAATGAAATCGTCAAACATTTTTTTGTAATATGGCCCTCCATCAAGTTCGGCTGTAAGAACCTCGGAAGCCTTAAACGGCGGTGTGGTAAAAATGAACCCAAGAGGGATATACATTGCCGGATGTTGATTCTCCTCTTGGTCTGATATTTTTTTCATCATAACTTCAACTGTTTTCACAGGCAAAGAAGAAAACACAGCTATACATTCATTGAATGATTCAAGCATGTCAGACAATAATTTTACCCTATCGCTTTCATTATGTGTATTTCTATATAAATCATATAATTGTGCAAATTTTTCGTCTTTTGGTCGTAGAAATGCGAAGTATCCCTTCTCGTCAAGATTAACCTTATATAGCACTGTCTTTTGCGGAGAAAGCTTTGACATGGCGAATGCGTGAATAGTTTTTTCTAAAAATGGTAAATTACTGGAGACAATGAATGCTGGATAGTCTTGCGGGAGACTTGAAACTTCATGGATGATTTTTTCAGGTTCTCCATCTTTTTCCGTAAATAGATACGAATTATGAATGGTCTTCATCAATTGCCCTTCCTCGCTGGTTTCGCGTTGTGAACCTTCCGATTACCCGCCCAACTTCCCTTGCAAGCTCAACGCCGCTTTGCGGAGCGTATCCGGGGCCAAATGGCTATAGCGGCGGCTCATTTCAATCGTGGTATGGCCCATGAGTTCTGCCACCGTGTACAGAGGGGTTCCCTGTTGAACCAGCCATGAAGCAAAGGTGTGGCGTAGGGTGTGAAACACAACCCGTTGCCGCGCATCGGAAATTCGGATGGGAACCGGGTTGCCTTCTCCGTCCGCGGTGAATTCTCCGGTATTGTTCAATCCCAACTCATCAATGGTTCTGGAAAATGTATCGGAGACCCATAGCCGGGGCTTTCCGTTGTAAGTCGGGAAGACGAGTTCGGTTGTGGCTTGGCCTTGGTGCCGCCGCTCCAACATGGTCTTGACTTCCTCAGTGATGAAGGCATGCCGGTTGCGTTTGTTTTTGGGGTCACGGATATGGATTGTGCCGTTTTTCAGGTCAACATCGCCCCAGGTCAGATTGTGAATTTCTCCAGCCCGCAAGCCACAGAGCAGCGAAAGCAACGCTTCATCATGCACATCCACAGATCGGAGTATCAGGGCGTTAAGCACCGTTTTCGCCTCATCTTGGGAAAGAAAGCGGACCCGCCGATTGTCCTGCCGGGGCTTTTTTACCTTGCGGACGGGGCATTCGCCCTGCACCACGTCGCGGGAAGCCGCCCTGTTCCAGACCTGTGAAACAACCCCGATGATTTTGCAGATGGTTCCAGCGCTTTTCCCCGCCTTATGGGCGCGCAGGGTCACCGCCTCCACTTTGGCCGCGTCGATTCTCCACAAGGGGATATCCCCCAGGATAGGCTCAATCCATTTTTTGTAATACCCGCGTTCCGTTTCCATCGTGCGGGGCGTTCTGGTGGCCTCGGCCATCTGACGGTAGTCCTTTTCCCAAAACTCGGAAAAGGTGACTTCGTCCCTGGCTTTGGCGCGTTGTTCTTTTTCAACGGCGGCGGCCTGCCGCTCGTTTTCTTCCCGTATGCCAGCGAGTGATTTGGGGCCGGTGCCCTTTTTGATGTTGTCGCGGATGGCGCTCAACATCTTGAACGCCTTTTCCGCGCTCATTTCCTCGGAGGCCCACCCCGCAACTTCCTCCCTGTCCTTGCCGTCCACCTTGTAGCGGATGGAAAAGCAGCGGTCAGGGCGGACACCATGCTTGCGTGTCGCGTGTTCACGGTAACGGACGCCTAAAAAATTCGTTTTTATCCAGGTAACCGCCATGGAAGCCCCTCCTCACATCGGCCCATGCTTTTTCAAGGTGAAGGCCGTATTTTTTATCCCGCTCCTATCCCGCTAATTTTGATGAAATGATAGGATGAAGCATGCCGATATGTGAAGATAAACTTCCGCTAAATAGCCTTGACTGTCAAGGGAATAAAGGGTAAATATGAGGTCAAGTGATGTGGCGTGAAAATGGTGAAAATATTAAGAGAACCGCCTTCACACGGCGGGGGCCACAGGTTCAAGTCCTGTACTGCCCACCAGGAATATCAAGGGGTTATGGGTAACTCCATAAGCCCTTTTTCGTTGGGCGAGGCATTTTGTACCACTCCTGTACCACTTTTTAACCGATGAATGCCGCGTATTCGCCACAGAAAATTTTATCGGGTACAATAT
>JAISOT010000181.1 GCA_031275465.1 Desulfovibrio sp. | reverse complement strand
AAGGAACGTCTGTTCCCGCAAGATAGCCTGTTTCCCCGAACAGATGCCCTGCCAGGGCCTTGTGCAGGGCCAGCAAAGGAATGCCGGCCGGACAGCCGTCCTGACAGGCGCCGCAGCCGACGCAATGATCGGCCACATGCAGGGCCCGCAGAAGGTGATACGGCAATGGCGAGGGAGGCAGTACGGCCGGCTGCACGAATGACGGATCTTCCAGCCGGCATTCGGGACAGACGCAGACGGGGCAGACATTGCGGCAGCCATAGCACTTTATGCAGCGCTGCATGTGTTCGCGCCAGAGCAGGACGCGGTCAGCGGATTCCAGTAATATGCGAATATCGGCGGAGAGCGCCGCCACAGGATTTGTCCTCTGCGTCTGGTCCGGAGAAGGCCCGGAGCAGGAGCATTTCCCGGCCTGTTCCGCATCGCAGGGGACGACAAGACAGGTAACCGCCCTTTGCGGAAACTGCCCCATTTTTTCCTGTTCCCGAATCGCCCGGGAATCACAGGCCCGACAAACAACGGCCAGGTGCGATCCGGACGGCATGGCGCGCAATGTGCGCCATGCTATTTTGCCCAGGGGATATTTCGGGCCGTCTCTGAGTTTGGGCACTTCGGCGACGCTTGTGAAAATACAGGGGGTGGGGCCTTCCACGCCGTCAGCCAGGCCCAGCACGGCCGTCACCGCATTCCCCTCCAGCATGGTGCGGATCTTGTCGGCATGCAGGGCGCTCATGGACGCATTCCCTGGTCATGCCCCGGGGTGAACTGCCCTCTCAGGAGGGGCAGATCCTTTTCCTCCCGCAAGGCGCGAATCCTGATCTGGAAGTCTGACAGGATGCCGGCGAATTGCCGCGCTTCATGAACTGTGCCCCAGGAAACAAACAACCGTGCGGGGCTGATTCCCACGGCTTCAAGGGCGGCGGCCAACATCCGCAGGCGCGTGTGGGCGCTCCGGTTGGCCTCGTTGTGCCTGCATCCTCCGAGATGGCATCCCATGACGGCAACTCCGTGCGCGCCGTCGGCAAAAGCGCGAAGAATCAAATCCAGGGAAACAGCACCGGCGCATTCCACAGGGATAAGCCGGAAATCCGGGGGCAGGGCCAGCCGCTCACGACCGGCGCGCTCGGCGCCCAGAAGCGGGCACCAGCGACAGGCGAAAATCAAGGTTTTAAGAGAGGTATCCGTAAACCCTGCCCTCCTGATTCGGATTTCAAACGGAAATTGTATCCAGCGGGTTTGCGGGCCTTGTCGTACTGCCTGGCCTGAAATGACGGACGGTTGTCATCGGGACAGCGCCTCTTTGATTCTGGCCCGCAGGACAGCGACAGTTTCGCCTGACAGACGGACCGCTCCCGCAGGACAGACCGCCGCGCAGGAACCACAGCGCGCGCATTTGCGGGCGTCAATCCGCATGCCCGTTCCTTCCGGCAAAAAACAGGCATTATAGGGACAGGCTGCCGCGCAACGGCCGCAACGGCTGCATTTTTCCCCGCATACTTCCGCGGCCGGGAGACGCCATGCGGAATCAGGCATAAGCTCCCACAAGGCATGAGGGGCAACCGGCAGACAACGGCTGTTGCCGGAACAATTTCCAAGGCCCCGCACATAGGCCGCCGCTTTGACGGCCGCCGCCCTTCCCTGTTCCAGGCAATGCTCCACAATCGCGGGCCAGCGGGCCGCACCGCAAACAAATATGCCGGCCAGGGGCGGAGACACGGGCTGAACGGGTTCGCGGGCGCAGGCGAATCCCATGCTGTCTGTACGCAAACCCAAGGCTTCCGCCAGCTTCAACGTGTCAGGAAGGGGTTTCAGCGGGGTGCTGCACACCACCGCATCAGCCGGCAGAACGGTATCCTCCCCGTTGAGCGCGTCACGAAAACGCAGCCCCTCTACCCGCTCCGTCCCCAGACATTCCGGAGCGGCAGCGGGATTATGGCCGCGCAGCAGCACCCCGGCGGCGGTCGCCCGCCGGTACAGGGCCTCCAGATGTTTGCCCGGAGTGACTATATTGCGGTGTACGACGGTCACGCTTCCCTCCGGCCGCAACGAGCGCAGACGAATTGCGTTTTTCAGGGATGTCGGACAGCACACGGCGCTGCAATAGGGATTTTTTTCATCGCGCGCCGCCACGCACTGTAAAAAGACCGCCTGACGCGGCAGGTCAAGCGCGTCTTTCTGTCCGTTTTCTACCCTGCCCAGGCTGGTCTCCAGTTCCATCTGGCTGAGAACGCCTCCCAGCTCCCCGTAGCGGTACAGACCCCGGGGCAGAACCGGAACAGCCCCGGCCGCCAGCACAACCGCGTCGAAAAATCTCCTCTCTTCACCGTTTTTTCCGCGCAACGCCGCGCTGTACCCGCCAGGAACGGGTTGCACGTCAGACACGGTTGTCGCGGGGAGTACCAGGACGCCGTTGTGTTCCACATCCCGGATCAGTTCCCCGGCCAGTTCCGGCCCCGGGACAAAATGCGGGAACACCAGGCCCAGTTGCGTCAACATGCCCCCCAAGGCGGCGCGGCGCTCAGCCAGCACAACGCGCACACCCATTTTGCCCAAAGCGCCGGCGCAGGCGAGCCCGGCGGGGCCGCCGCCTATCACCAGCACTTCTCCGGCGCGGAAATCGCCGGAGGGAAGCTGTTCGGCAATGAGTACACGACGCTCAAGCGCGGCAAGCCCCATACAGAGGATATCCAGGGCCTTGCGGAGCGCCCCGTCGGGGTCATCTTCATGGATCCATGCGCAGGACTCGCGGATATCCGCCCACTCGACGAAGGTCCTGCCGCTCAAAAATTTCACGGTCTCAAAACCGCGCGCAGACAGGGAGCAGCCGGCCGCAAGCACCGCTTCGGCTCCGGAAGCCAAAGCGGAATTCAGCGCGGCTTCAGCCCCCCCCCCCGGCGGCAAAGCATGGAACAGACGTAAAATTCTTCACAGGCCGGTTGCGGCCCCTCCTTCCCGCAGGCGGACAGCGAGCGCGTTCCCAGAGCCTTTTGCAGCTTGTCCGGAGGCAGCGCCGCGCTTATGGTTCCGCAGCAGGTACAAAAAAGGACGGCTTTTTTCATGACCGTCCTCCGATTTCCTGAAATGCGGCACAGAGAGCGCCATCCCCGGTTTGTCCTCCGCAGATCAGGGCCGCCGCATTGCCGGCCTGTATGACGGAATTGGCGATGTCCGCCGGTTCGGAACAGAAACCGCACGCCTGCGCGCTGACTTCCGCTGTTCCCTCAGGGCAGGGACAACAGGCCAATCCGCCATTGAGCACGACAATATCCGCCAGCGTTGTCGCAACGTCGGCATCGGCTTCATGGCGCAGGGCAATGCCCTTGCCGGACGGACCGTCCACCGGAGCGACCAGGCCGGGGCGCCGCCTGATGAAGCGCACCCCCAGTTCCTCCGCCATTTTCATATACGCTTCCTGCCCCTTGCCGGGCGCCCGCAGGTCCGTGTAAAAAACGGCAATGTCCAGGTCAGGCTGCCTGCGTTTCAACCAGGATGCCTGTTTGGCCGCATGCATGCAGCAGACTGCGGAACAGTGGGGGAGAAACCGCCTGTCTCTCGCCCCGGCGCACTGTATGAAAGCCAGACTTCCGGCCGGGCGGCCGTCTGACTGGCAGCGGAGTTTTACTCCGGGGATGGCGTTCCACTCCGCGATCAGGGTTTCAAAAGCCATGGCCGTCAAAATGTCCGGATGCGTATGTCCGCCGAATTCCGGGGCAGGGGCAGGGGCAGGGCGCGGTTCCTGAAAGCCGCCCGCGAAAATGCAGTCGCTGACGGCAATCTCGAACGTGTTCGTTTGCCGTGCGGCGTCAATGGCTCCCGTCGGACAGGCAGGCTCGCACTTTCCGCAGGAATCGCATCGTCCGCCATCCAACCAGGGAACAGGGGGCAGGGCGGGATCCCAAGGCAAATCGGGAGCATGCCCAAGAAGCGCTTTTTGGGGACATATTTCCATGCATCTGCCGCAAAAAACGCACTTGTCCCCGTCTATACGCCGAGCCGCCTTTTCAAGCAGGGCAAGGCTCCCTTCCGGTCCCTGCCGCAGTCCTTTAAATTTCGTCCCCGTCGAAATCGTTATGCGCGGGTGCTCCCTGCAGGCGAACGCGTGCGTCCAGACAGGACAAAAGGCGCAATGATCCGTAGGATATACCTTGTCAAGCCGCAGCGCCTGCCCGCCCAAATGGCTGTCCTGCTCAACAAGATGAACCGAGAGACCGAGATTCGCCAGATCAAGCGCGGCCTGCATCCCCGCGACGCCGGTGCCTACAACCAGTATGGCTTGCTTGGTATCGGGCATGGATCACCTCATCCGGAAATGCCGTAACGCTGGGCCAGAGCGCGCAGACGGTTGACAAACCATTCGCCGTAAGAGGGGGGCGGCACTTCATACGGGCCGACCCTGTCGTCCAGACGGATGATCAGCCTTTCCGGCCGGGGCTCATAACGCTTCGCCCCTTCGGCCGTAAGAACAAGCGCCCCCTGTTCCGGACAACGCCGCATGCAGACGCCGCATGCGTCGCATTTGGAAACGTCGAGAACCGGGTAACGCCTGTCCTTCATGGAAACTGCCTTCATCGTGCAGGCGCGGAAACAGAGGTCGCAGCGCCTGGCATTGCGCCAGGCGAGACAGACTTCCTTGATTATGACCACCGTGCCCAATCTTACCTCTTTTTTGGGAATTTTGCTCAAGGCTCCCGTGGGACAGGTACGGATGCATTCCATACAGCGGATGCACTTTTGCGTGACAAGCACCGGCGTGCCCACGTTTCTGAAACCGTCTCCCCAGTGAGCCGGCAAGATGGCCCTGGGCTGGCAGACATCCAGACAGCGCAGGCAACGGGAACACCGGGCCAGAAACGCGTCCTCGGTCAAGGCTCCGGGAGGGCGCGGAAGATCCCGCGCGCCGGAAATGCCGGCAGCGCCGCAAACAGCGGTGGTGGCAAGGCCGCCGGCGACAAATTGCAAAAGATTTCTTCGAGAAAATCTCATGGATTCCCCTCAGGGCGCGGTTGGGGGCAACCGGACGCGACTGTCCGCGCAAGCGCGGGGTATAACCGTCCGTTTTTGTATGGGATTACTTTCTCACATCCTTTATCGCGAAGTCCAGTCCGTATTTCTTCATACTCTCCAACGACAACCGTTTCTTTCTTTTCTCTTGTCATGGCTGCTTCCGTAAAATTATCCGTTCGACACGCACGCAAATCACGCCATCGGATCTGGCAACGCAATCAATTGCCCACGGCCTTGTCTTGCCGCAGATACGCAAACCAGTACGCTATGCCGACAAAAAGCATGCCTCCGGCGATATTGCCCAAGGTGACCGGCACAAGATTGCCGACGGCAAAGGACGTCCAGTTCAACTTTTCCAGAGCATCCGGAGGTATTCCGGAGGCGGCCGCCCAGGCGGCGTTGCCTTTGGCAGAAATGCCGGCCGGGACGTAATACATGTTCGCGACGGAATGCTCAAAACCGGAAGTGATGAAAAGCCATATGGGGCAAAAAATCCCGAGGATTTTTCCGGCCATGTCTTTTGCGCCGTAAGCAATCCATACGGCCAGGCAAACCAGCCAGTTGCACATGAGGCCCAGATAAAAGGCCGACACAAACGGCAGGGAGACTTTTCCGGAGGCTATCCTTAATGGTGACTCCGCCAAGAAGGCCGGCGCCGTTGTTGAAAAGGCCGGATGCCGCCATCATGTGCGCAAGGAAGACAGAACCTGTGAAATTGCCGATGTAAACGACAGCCCAGTTGCCCAGCATGGATGCGAGGCTTATGCGGCGGCGCGCCAGGGCAATCCCCATCAGCGTGTTGCCTGTGAACAGCTCCCCGCCGGCCAGAATCACCAGCATAAGTCCGGTCGGGAAGACGACCCCGGCCAGACATCGGCCGAGGCCGTAGGAACCGGGGTCCGCCAGCAGGTTGAAGGCCGCCATGGTGGAGCCTTCCGCCGCAAAGGCGATGAACGCCCCGGCAAGAAAAGCGAGCAAAAACTGCCGGCCGGGTGAAAGAAAGGCCTTTTTTACTCCCGCTTCCTCTGTATAGGCGCAAATTTCAGCCGGACTGAGAAAGGACGGCATACCACAGGCGCCCCTGAAGGTTTTTGTGAAAATTTTCCCATTACATGGTATCAAAGAAAACGTTTTTTGCGCAATATGCTTCAAAATACATATATCGCAAAGGGCGCCGGGCATTTTGCAAAATACATATTGACGAATTCAACAAAAACCTGCTTTGTTTCATATCAGTGGAATAGGTTTTTTTTGTTCTCATTAATCGGGAGACGAATATGAGCAATACCGATGACACACAAAAGGAAAGGTTGAGCAGACGCGGTTTTCTCAAAAATTCCGGTCTGCTTGCGGTTGCCCTGCCTGTGGTCGGCACCTTGGGCCCGGCAAGGGAAAGCCCCGCGGCTGAATCCCCCAAAACGCCGGCGCAGGTGGGCATGAAATACCTTTTTGCCGAACGGGGGGCATGTACCGGCTGCCGGGCCTGCGAATACGCCTGTTCACAGTATCATGAAAAGGGCGTCACCCGCCCGGCCAAGGCCCGCATTCACGTGCGCCGCTACAAGGGCATCGTGGACGTGCCCATCATCTGCTGGCATTGCGAGGACGCCCCCTGTGTGAAGGCCTGTCCCACATCGCCCCAGGCCATCAGGAAAAACAAAGACACAAACATCATTGAATTCATCGACGACAAAACCTGTCTCGGGGCCAAATGCAACAAGTGCATGGAAGCCTGTCCGGCCCAGTTCCTGCGCAGGAATCCCGACACGGGCTGGCCCCTCTTTTGCGATCTCTGCGACGGCGACCCCCAATGCGTCAAAGCCTGCGCCAAAGTGGCCGAAGGAGAACTGGCCCCGGCGCTTATCACCAAAAAAAGCGGCGGGGGCGTAAACCTGGCCTATCGTGACGTTACCCCCGACGAGGCGGCGGAATCCCTGATACAGAATTTCTATTTCCCGAACAACGAAGGCGATCGGAGGTGAGGTATGGCTGCTCCCAGAGGATGCTATTTTGGAAAACTGCTTGACGTTGACTTGAGCAGCGGCAAGATAACCACAAAAACGCTGGATGAAAAAATCTGCCACGACTATCTTGGCGGCATAGGACTCGGCGCCTATTTGCTGTATAAAGAACTGCCCGCCAAAACGGAGCCCCTTTCCCCCCAGAACATGTTGTGCGTACTCACCGGGCCTCTCAACGGAACCGCCTGTCCCGCCTGCCGGTTGAATGTTTCCTTTAAAAGCCCCCTTACCGGCATCTACGGCCATACCCAGGTAGGAGGCCCCATGGGCAACGAGTTGAAATGGAGCGGATGGGACGGGATTATTTTCAGGGGCAAAGCTCCCAGACCTGTCTATCTCCATGTCCATGACGACAAGGTTGAACTGCGGGACGCCGGCAAACTGTGGGGAAAGGATTCCTACGTCACCGACGAGATGTTGAAGGAAGAGCTGCAGGATTTGGATATCAAAACCCTGGTCATAGGGCCTGCCGGTGAAAACGGCGTCCTGTTCTCGGCCATGATCGTGGATCGCTTCAGGGCGGCCGCCCGTAGCGGAGGCGGCGCCGTGATGGGCTCGAAAAATCTCAAGGCGATAGCTGTTCACGGCACAAAAGCCGTTCCCGTTCTCAACATTGAGGCATTCAACAATGCGGCGGAACATGCCTGTGAAGCCGCCAGAACCCAGGAAGCCTGGGACGGAATCAAACGGATGGGGACCGCGGTTCTTATTGAGAACGCAAACTATAATTCCGGAACCCTTGTCACCAAGAACTATCAGACCAGTTGGTTCCCCGATGTGGGCCGCATAGGCGCTGAAGAAGCCTACCGCACTTTCTGGAAACGCAATGTCTCCTGTCCCAACTGTCCCGTCCACTGCATGAAGGTGGGCGTGTTGCGCAACACCAGCTTTGACGGCCTCGTCGCGGAAGGCCCCGAATATGAAACCGGAACCCTTTTCGGCAGCAATCTGGCCGTTTCCGACTTCGACTTCATGATGAAGGCCGTGGAATACTGCGACGCCATGGGGATGGACACCATTTCCGCCGGCGTGGTGTGCGGCTACGCCATGGAACTGGTGGAAAGAGGGCTGCTCAATGTGGAAAGGGATCTGGATGGTATTGAGCTGCGCTGGGGCAACGGCGAAGCTGTTCTCAAGGCGCTGGAAGCCATAGCTTTTTGCAAGGGCAGGGCCGGAGCGCTTCTTGGCATGGGAACCAGGCGCATGGGCGAAAAGATAGGCGGCGACGCGCCCAGGTACGCCATGCAGGTCAAGGGGCAGGAAATGGCGGCCCACGAACCCCGGGGGTTCAAGGGCAGAGGTGTGTCCTATGCCATGGGGCCGCGCGGCGGCTGCCACCATGAGGGCAACAATCCTCAGGGGCAGGCCTTGTGGACGATGATCGGCTCCGCTGTCATGTGCACCTTTGTGGGCGGCGTGCCTTTCAACAAGGCCAAGATCAATCCCCAGGTCGTCTGCGACATGCTCAACGCCGGAGCCGGATGGAACTGGACGCCGGACACGTACTGGACAACAGCCAAAAGGTTGATCACGCTGCAACGTTGCTTCAATATCCGTGAAGCCGGAATATCCCGCAAGGATGACCGCCTGCCGGATCGCTTCAAAGAGCCCCTGCCCGAAGGGCCGAAGAAAGGAGAAACCTTCAGCGAAGAAGACACCAGAAAAATGCAGGACGAATACTACGCCTATTACGGCTGGGACGCCGACGGCATCCCCACGGCGGAGACCCTGCAAAAATTCGGCCTGGACTACGCCATTGCCGATGTTGTGAAAAAGAAGTAGAAACCGTCTTGCTGACCCGATTTGCTCCCGGGCGGGTCCACTCCGCCCGGGACAGATGTTTTGCTTCGGGAGGGAGTCGGGATGGGCAGACACAATTTTGACGAAATTATTGAGCGGAGAGGAACAGACAGCATCAAATGGCAATATCTGAAGTCCGAGGTACTGCCCATGTGGGTGGCGGACTCGGATTTCAAATGCCCGGCGGAATTGCTGGAATCTCTTGAAAAACGCCTCAGGCACGGCATATTCGGCTACGCGCTACTGGATGACATGCTGGAGGAAGCCGTTGCCCACTGGATGCAGTCCCGTTTCGGCTGGCGGTTCGGCGACGGCTGCGTCGCGCAGTCTCCCGGAGTATGCACGGCCTTTTCCCTGGCCCTGGAAAGCCTGACCTCCTCCGGCGACGGCATCGCGGCCTTCACCCCTTCGTATCCGCCCCTGATCAATCTGCCGGCCCGGCAGGGACGCGTTGCCCTGCACTGCCCCCTTGTACGGCAACCGGAGGGGTATGCTGTGAATTTTGCCGATCTTGAAGCCAAACTCGCTCTTGACAGGTGCTCCCTCCTCGTCCTGTGCAACCCGCACAATCCCACGGGCAAGGTATTCAGCCGCGAGGAACTGCTGCGCATGGGAGAATTGTGCCTGAGGCACAATGTGTTGATATTTTCCGACGAAATTCACTGCGACTATGTGCACAAGGGGCGGCATTGCCCCATCGCCTCGCTTTCGCCGGAAATCGCCTCCATAACCCTTACGGCGGTGAATCCCAGCAAAACTTTCAATATCGCGGGACTGTACGCGGCCGCGGTCATCTCTCCCAACAGGGACATCCTCGCGCGCTTCAGGCAAAGCCACGCCCGATACTCCCTGCACACGAACGTCATGGGCGCGCTTGCCCTGCATACGGCCTACAGACAATGCGCCTGGTACGCCGACGAAGTTGCCGCCTATACCCGTGAAAATCTGGCTTATGCGGTTGATTTCATAAACCGGAATGTCCCCGCCATAAAAACCGTAATGCCTGAGGGAACTTATCTGCTCTGGGCGGATTGCTCGGGCTTAGGTCTGGACCAGTCCGGCATGGTCGGCTTTTTTCTGGAAAAAGCCAGGGTGGCCCCCTCACCCGGCTGGGATTTCGGCCCCGGAGGGCAAACTTTCGTGCGCCTGAATCTGGCTTGCCCGCGCAGCCTTGCGCAAACCGGTCTTGAACGCATCGCCGCCGCCGCGCAAACGCTCAGGACGCAGCAGACTGCTGTCCGGCAAGCTCAAGATAGCGCCGAAGCAGGGCCAGATCAGCCGAACGGTTCAGATTGAAAAAGGCCAGGGCCTCGTCTTCGTCGTAATCCAGAAAGAGGACGCGGTTTTCCGGTAAATGGGGCACTATCCTGTTTTTGCCCGAAGCAAGTCCGGCGTCCAGCAGGGGCAGAAAATCCGGCTCATAAACGGCGACGAGCGGTTCCCACAGGCCGCTTTGCCGGTCGCGACAGACTGTGGCCAGTATTTGCCGGTTTCCCCGCTTCTGCCAGAGCGCGAGCAAACGGCGCAATGTTCCGGCGTCCATAAGGGGGAGATCGCAGCTCAGCACAAGACACGCTTCACCAAAATGACGCAGGCCCGTGGCTATGCCCCCCGCTGGTCCGAGATTCGGCTTTTCGTCGGCCAGACAGGGAAAGGCGGCGTCCTCCCGTCCCACAACGAGAACGCGGCCCACCAGACCACGCACCAGCGAGACGGCGCGCTCCAGAAGGCTTGCCCCCCGCAGGCGCAGGATGGCCTTATCTCCCCCCATACGCCGGCTTATGCCGCCCGCCAGTACAATCCCCGGGGGGAGATCTCCGGCGGCCGGCCCGCGGTCCATGTCTCTTTCGCACATAGTGACGCATGCCGTCCGTCAGTCAAAATCCGCCGTGTAGTGCCATGCGGAATTCAGGATACTCCCGGACGGGATAAAAAACAATTCTCCCCTCCGCCGCCAGGGGCTTTGAACAGGCCCGCAGCGGCGTTCGTTCGGGTTTTCATGGAGGAGGCCGCGCTGGCAGGCAAGGTCAGGCGACGCCGGGGCCGTTCCCGTGCGCGTTGTGAACTGCCGGAAGCTTCCGGCGGCAGGAGCGCGGCAGGCAATCGGCCAGCAGAAAGAGCCGCAGAAAAGGCCGCAGCAAAATTGCCCTCAGCATATCGGCAAGGATAAACAGAACGATCTTCATATTTTCCTCCCGTGCGCGGCGTCAGTTCCCGAATGATGTTTTGAGAGCCGGATTTTGAAAAGTATCAGCAATGGAGCGGCAATAAAAAAAACGATAATGACGGCAAAAAAGGCTTCGTTGTAAGAAAGCGTATTGCTTTGGGTACTCAGGATTTTTTTCAGAAAAATCGTGGATGCCGTTGCTGCCTCGCCCGTTTCCATGCCCCGGTTTTGCAGCGCCGCCTGCACGATTTGCAATCTCTCGGACAGAAGAACTCCGCCGGTTTCCAGGTGTGACGAAAGTATGGAGGCATTGAGCGCATTCTGGTGATCCAGATAGCGCTGGAGAAAAGCCACTCCGAAAAGACCGCCAAATTGGCGATGCGTTGTGAAGAGCGCCACCCCCTGCGCGATCCGGCTGCCCGCGAGTCCTCCCAATGCATAGATGGTCAGGGAAAGAAACAGAAATCCGAGACCGGCTCCCCTGATCAGCAGGGGAATGAGCAGATCCGCGCTCCCGCTCTCGCTGGTTGAGCCGGAAAGCAGCCACATCCCCGCCATGATCAGGATAATCCCCAGTGGAACCGTCGCCAGCGGGTTGATCCGCGACAGACTGACAAGCAGGGTTGTCAATATCAGCGCAATGAGCAACGCCACTCCGCCCGGCGCGACCAGAGCGCCCGCTTCAGTCGCGGTAAAGCCCAGGATGTTGAGACTGAACCCCGGAATGAGCCAGGTGCTGCCGAACAGCGCCACACCCGCCACAAAACTGACCATGAACCCGAAACAAAAATCATGGTTGCCAAATACGGAAAGGCTGACCAGCGCGCGCTTCCGGGCAAAGACAGCCCAGCGCAGGGCGCAGGTCAGAAGGGCCGCGAGGCCGCAAACGGTCATGATGACAATATGCCGCGCTTCAAACCAGTTCCACCGGCTTCCCTCCTGCGCGACATACGTGAGGCAGACAGCCGCTCCGGCAAAAAGGAGAAAGCCGCCGACATCACGCCGCTTCGGTCCCGAACAGGCCATGACGGTTACGGGAATGCCGGACAGCGTGATCGTGGCGGCCATGCCGAACGCCGCGGCGGCGAGAAAGATCGCTTCCCACGTCAGAACATCGACCATCCAGCCCTGGAGGGACGCCACGAATGTGGCCGGGGCGACTATCGCTCCGAAAGCGA
>JAISOT010000153.1 GCA_031275465.1 Desulfovibrio sp. | reverse complement strand
ATTCGGAGGCGGAATGAAATACTGGTCAAATGTACTGGCAATGGCCGGGGCGGCCTGCATAGCGGTCGCCTTTATCGAAGGCCGGCTGTATGTTTTTGCCTGTGGGCTGCTACTGGCCTATACCGGTTACAGATTATGGAGGGTTCGCTAAAATGTACGACACCATCTTTTATATTGTGACCAGCATCGTAATTGTCGGTGGCTGCGCCTATGCCATTTGGTACGCATCAAAAAAGGAAAGGCGCACATAGCGAAATATCTTGGGGGCCGGGCCATGCCGGAACAACCGGACAACCCGGCCCCCTTCTTTCCTTCCTATCCCTATTCGATTGTCAAAGAGCTTGCGCCGGGGGCCATTACCCGTCGGCGCATTCAATCAAAACTTCCACTTCCCGCCCTGCTCCGCTTTCTTCGCCTCGACGTAGGCCCGCAGGGCGGGAAATTCCTCAAGCAGCTTTGCGCGGGCCAACTCGCGGTATTCGGAGACTGCGGCGCGGATGAAGGTGGACTTGCCGCCGTCCGGGCCGTCCGAGCGCATGTTGTACACCGGCGACATTTCGCTTTTGCCCGTCACCACGTCATTGAGATAATCCATGCAGCCCTTGTCCCATGCGGGATGTTTCAGCCCGTTTCCGGCAAGCTGGGCGTAGCGGGAATAGGCCCCCTTGAACTCGTCCCGCGTCAGGTCAACGGTCACGCCGTCAAAGTTCACCTGCCGCTTGGGCGCGGCCACATACACCTCGTTCCGCAGCATTTCCCGATCAATGGGTTCAGGCTTCTCCCTGCGGGAAGCTATGGGTGAAACGGCGTCGTAGAACGCGCCGAGGCCGGAGCGGTAGCTTACGGCCCTACCCCACAGGTCGCGGCGGGCGGGCAGGTCTTTGGACAGGCCCGGAATGCGGGCGCGCATGCCGTCAAGCATGCTGTTGATCTCCAGCCGGTACGGGTCCTGCTGCCGGGCGACTTCCGCTATGGCCGACGGCACGAAGGAACCGGCGAAACGATGCGAAAAGCTCTCCGCGTGCATCTTGGGATTGGCGAGAACTTCAACGATGTCCGCCGCTCCCCGCATATAGCTCTTTTCCATGACGTTCCCGGCTATGGTCGCGGCGAAGTAGACCGCCGCCTCGTCAATGTCCACCTCCCGATCCTCGTGATCCATGTGTGTGGCGATGTCGGCTATGTCGGCGGCGATGCCCAGGGTTGTGCCCAACGGGTCCATGCGATTGTAGGAAAAATACCTGTCCCCGATTTTCAGGCTGTAAGGCTGCCAGCCGGTGCGCATGAGCGTTTGCTTTTCGGCGGGGCTGGCCGGGCCGACCCCGGTGATCAGTCCGCTGAAGGCCAGATCGGCGGCGGCCAGCATCAGCGTTGTCCCCGTGCCCATCCGCGCCAGAGCGAGCTGCTGTCTGGCCCCGCCCGCCGCCATGTCTTCCCGGAAGCTCCGGAACAGCGGCGCGAAGGGGGAGCGCTGGGCCACGGAGTAGTTGAATATGTTGGCCGGTGTTTTGACAAAGGGCGTCACAAAGCGCAGGGTCGGGAACCGCTGCGAGAGATGCAGCCAACTGCGGGCGAAATCTCCCGGCGCGTTGGTGAAGGTGGAATAGGCGGCGTGGTCTATGGCCCCCATGTGGATGGTGTCCGGCGGGTTTTCCAGAATTTCCGCCATGCGCTCCCGGATTTGATCCTTGCCGATTTTTCCGGCGGCGGCTTCCCGCGTCGCCTCGCGGTAGGCCAGGGCGTTCAGTTCCGCCCTGTAGCCCACGGCCTTGAAAAATTCGTCTTCCGCCATGAGCGCCCGTCCAGGAATGCGTATGGCGCTGCCGATCACGTCCACCGTCTTGCCGAAAGCGCCGTCCTTGGCAAGCCGCCAGTTCTCCGCGCTGATTGCCGGTTCGTGGGGCAGGTCGATTTTCCCGGCCCATCCCCCGGCCTCGTTCATGCGGAAGGCTTTGGCGGCCAGCCTCAGGCCGTCCCTGGTCCCCCCTATAAGGCCGTTGAGCATGGAAAGCGACTCTCCGGCCATGACGCCGGTTTCGTCGCCCAATACGGCCCCTATGCGCCCGGCCACGGCCCTTTCAAAGACCTGTCCGAGCGCGACTGTCGTATTGCTGATCATGTTGACGAGGTGTGTCTTGGGACCGGAAAGCATGGCCATGACCCAGGCTTCCGCAACGCTGTCGCGGGTGATTGCGTAGGCGGATTTTTCCACGAGCTTTTCAAGCTCCGTCGTCATTCCGGCCTTGGAGAGAGCGGCCACGCGCCCGGCCAGATCGCGGGCTGCTTTGACGCCGCCCATGCCGTCCAGAACTTCCGCCATTTCCCGGAGTTGCAGCTCCTTCGGCCCGGAGGGTATGCGCCATGAGGCCAGAGCGCGCGCCGTTTCCGTGCGGGCGGCTATGACTTCGTTCTGCACCGCCCTGTGGACTTCCACCATCTTGCGGAAGGCGAAGAGATTTTCTTCGGTGGGAGCCTGCGTGGCGAGTTCCGCGAGTTCGGAGAGTTTTTGCCCGGAGCTTGCCCACAGGTTGCGGGCCGCGAGGCTTTGTTCGGCGTTGAGGGGTTCGCCGGTCCGGCGTTCCGAGAGGATTTTCCAGGCGTCTTCCTGCTCGGCGGAAAGCTGTATGTCCTGGAAGGTCTGCTTGCCGCGACGGGCGGCCTCAAGGTCGCCCCGGTAGTCGTCGGCCATGTTCTGCATGACCGTTTTGACGTCTTCCGGCGCGTCGATGCGGGAAAAGTTTATGAAGAAGCGTTGTGGCGGGCCGCCCTCACTTCCTCCGGCAGTTCGTTCCCGTCCTGATCCGCCCAGGGGGCCGGATCTATCCCGTAGGGTTTGAGCAGCTTCCTGGAGCGAAGCAGGTCCGCTTTCGCCTGTTCCCCTCTCCCCCAAAGTACCGGAGCCAGGTTGTGATCGTCCAGCAGGGCGTTCATTGCCGATACTCTCTGCCTGTCCTCTTCCGTTTCGGGCTGCCCCGTGTATTTCCGCTTGGGGATTGACCGCCAGAGTTCCAGAAGTTCTTTGGTCGAGTATCCCTTGTAGTTTTGCGGCAAGCTCTGCTCGTTCATCGGCGTTTCCTGTTTTGTTTATGCGCGCTATTATAGCCTCAATTTCGCCCTTCGACAAGACATCCGCAAGCTGCCGCCCCTTGACTTCCATTCCGGCGTTGCGCAGGGTGCTTTGCAGCCTGCTCACCAGTTGCGGGGGCGCGTCCAGACGGGCGTTGCCCATCAGGCCGACGACGCTGTTTACTTCAACACCCTGCGCTTTCAGGGCGTTCACAAACTGCCGCGCTGATCCTCCGGTCGTCAGAATGTCTTCGACAACGACAACATTTTTCCCGGCCAGGGCTTGCAGGACTTCAGGATCGCCCGATGTGTAGTTCCGGGGAGAAAAAGGCCGATCCAGCGGGGTGATGAACTTCATGGGGGTTTGTGCTCTGGCGCGGAACCCGCTATCAATAAATTTGCCGCCAATCTCCTTTTCAAGTTTAATTGCCAGCACGTCCGGCAGCTTGTTGTGCCTTGACGTGCTGGGAACGGGAACGAAGACCGTTTCTTTGTTCGGGTCAAGACGGGCCGCAAGCAACTGCGTCTCTCTCTGGCTCCACATTTTCTCCACAACGCGGTATGCGGCGAGGACGTCGCCGTCCTTGGCGTCAACGAAATCAGCCGACTTCATGATCTCGCGGTTCGCCTTGGGCAGGACCGTGATGCCGCTTTCATACTGCGTCGTTCTTGCGGGTTGAGCGATGGCTATGTCTTCCGCCACCAAAGGTTGAACGAGCGGCTCGTTCATGTCGCCGAGGCTTCTCATGCCCGCGTTGCCCGTGGTGATTTCTTCCGCCGCCTTGGCGACGGCTTCCGGCCCGGCTTCCGTGGCGGCCTTTTTCGCCGCCCTGTAGCCGCGCAGGGCCTTCAGCGAGAGCAGCAGGCCCTCGGTCATGGCCCCGAGGCCAAGTCCTTCAATGGCGTTCTTGAAGCGGCCCTCAATCTCGCCGTCGTCCGGCGAGGCCGCGAGGAAGTCGATGACCGGATTTTGCAGGGCCGGATATTCCTGAAGAAGGTTGGACAGGCGTTCCTCCTGCCCGTCGAAGAAGGCGAAGTCCGCGATGGCCCCCGCGCCCGCGCCCTTGATGAGTTTGCCCGCCGTGGTGGCCGTCTTGAAGCCGCCGAGCGCCCCGCTGGCGGGAACAAAGCCCACGAGAAACTGCCCCACCGCGCTCGCCAGATGTCCGAGCGGCGTGTCCGGCGCGTTGAAGGGCTGCGGCAGTTGCGGAACACCCTTCGGCTTGCCCTTGTCCAGCGAAACAAACGGGCGGTCCGGGTCTTCGTCGAAGATGTCGAAATTCAGGCTGTAATCGGCCCATTCCGGGCTTATTTCATGCAGCTTGCCCCCGAGTTCATAAACAAGGTCAACGGCCTCGTTGACGCCCTTCACGGCCCCGTAGCCCAGGCTGAGGGGCGTGTCCGCGACGTTGCGGACGGCGGTGCTGAACACGCGGGCGTTTCCGGCGGATTCGTAAGTATTGTCGTCCGGCTCCTCGCCGCCTGTCCCGCCTGTTCCCGGAGCGGCGTCAGTTGCGAGGTATTGCCGCGCCCAGCGTATGGCCTCATCCGCTTCCGAATCCTCGACGCGCTTCGCGTAGTCGGCGGACATGTCATCGCCGCCTGTCCCCGGCGCGGCGTAAAGCGCCGCCTGCTGTTCATGAAGACTTTGCGCGTAGGCCGTGGCGTTCTCCGGCGTGTCGAACTTTCCGAGGTGCTGCCCGGTTCAATCGAAGGTTCCATTTGCCGGATCTGTTTACTCGCTTGGCCTATGTCGCCCTTAGACTCCACCCATGCCGTACAGACTCCTGAAATTGGCGGAGAATGGTACGTAATCAGGTTTTTTATTGAAATTCTGCGTGGATAGATGTATAAAGCAACAATGTTGCATAGTTACACTTCCACATACGCCCTTCGCGCACATTCGCCTTGACATCGCCCGCGTTCCAGTCTATAGAGTGTCAATAATCGGGACGTTAACTCAGTCGGTAGAGTATCTGCCTTTTAAGCAGAGAGTCGCAGGTTCGATCCCCGCACGTCCCACCAGAACTTTTTAACAAACTTGCCCGGAAAGCCCAAAATCACAAGGCTGACCGGGCAAATTTGTTGTATATTCAAAGGGGTTTGTGGACACAAGTCTTTTCAATTTCGGACTTCCC
>JAISOT010000135.1 GCA_031275465.1 Desulfovibrio sp. | reverse complement strand
ACAACATGAGCGGGTTGTACGCGCGGATGGTCAGTCTGAAAGAAGTGGCGGAACGCGCCAGCCGGGCCAAAAGCGACTTCCTCGCGAATATGAGCCATGAAATACGCACCCCGCTCAACGCCATCATCGGCATGAGCGAGCTGGCCCTGCGGGAAGCGCCGGCATCGACGAGCCTGTCGGATTCTCTTGTCAGCATCAGCCAGGCCGGATCAAATCTGCTTTCCATCATCAATGACGTTCTGGATATGTCGAAGATCGAATCCGGCAACTTCAAACTCACTCTGGCCCGATACAGTTTCTCGTCTCTCATCGACAATGTGATCAATGTGGTCCGGGTGAGGTTCTACAGCAAATCCATCCAATTTTTCGTCAACATTGATTCCCGTATCCCCAACGAATTGACCGGGGACGAAGTGCGGATCCGTCAAATTCTGTTTAACCTGCTCACCAACGCGGTGAAATACACCATAAAGGGCTTTGTCAGATTTAGCGTAACGGGAGATGTGGTGGATAACCGTATGCTTTTACTGCGGTTTGAAATCTCCGACACGGGCATTGGCATCAAGAGGGAAGACATGCAGAAACTCTTCAGCGGGTTTACCCGCCTTGATACCCAGCGCAACAGAAATGTGGAGGGCACCGGCCTCGGACTGGCGATTACCAGAAAACTCTGCACTGAAATGGGGGGCGATATCACCGTATCAAGCGAATATGGAAAGGGTTCGTCATTTACCGTCGTTATTCCGCAGAAATATTCCAAAGGCGCTCAAGTGGCGACGGTGAACAATCCCGATGCAAAAGGAGTGCTCCTGTACAGCTCATCCCCTCTGTCCGCCGCTTCGGTTTCGGACACTCTGAAAAATCTCGGGGTGCCGGTGGTTGGTTCGGACGGCCCGGATCATTTTTTAAGGGAATTGGAAACAGGCCGTCACGCTTTCGCCTTTATGCCCGTCGGCATTCTGAATCGCGCGGCCGCGATTGCCCGGAGTTTACAACTCAACACCACCCTTGTCCTCATGATCGCTCCAGAGGAAAATATGCCTTTCAGCAACCTTCCGGTTCTTCCCATGCCGGTTTATGCCACTCCGGTGGCGAACCTCCTGAACGGCTTTTGGCAGAACCGAAAAGAAAAACGATTCGAGCTTGGGTTCACCGCTCCCGATGCCCGGGTGCTCATAGTGGACGATATCAATACCAATCTCAAGGTTGCCGCGGCGCTTCTCGCGCCCTACCGGATGCAGGTTGACGTCTGCACCAACGGAGACGTTTCCGTCGAAATGGTCAAGAACAAGCGGTACGATATTGTCTTTATGGATCACATGATGCCCGGAACGGACGGCATTGAGGCCACAGCCCGAATTCGCGCTTTGGGGGAGGGATATTTCGAGAGGGTTCCCATAATCGCGCTGACCGCCAGCGCTCTGGCGGGGATGCGGGAAATGTTTTTGTCCAAGGGCTTCAGCGATTACCTCGCCAAACCGATTGAACCCACCAAGCTGAACGCGCTCGTCAGCAAATGGATCCCAAGGGATAAACGCCGCTTATCCCATACTCCCGCATCCGGCGGCGCGCCGCAAACCGTAATGGAACACCTGGGTTCCGTCGAGGGCCTGGATGTGGAGAAGGGAGTCATCATGTGCGGGGGAGTTGAGGCCCACTATAGAATCGTCCTCGCCCAATATTGCCGGGATGCGGAAAAAATCCTGCCGAACCTGAGGGAAACGCTGGAAAACATCGCCGGCGCAAAGGAGCCGGAAGGGACGCAGGCCGGCGCTTCCCCCTTGCCGTGGCTACAATCCTTTGTCATTCAGGCGCATGCGCTCAAAAGCGCCTCCGCCAGCATCGGCGCGGCAGCCGTGTCCAACGACGCCATGCTCCTGGAAAAAGCGGGCAGGGAGGGCGATCTTGAACTGATAGAGACTCATCTGGAGGCTTTTATCCGACGTTTTTCCGAACTGATTGTCCGAATAAACGAAATTCTGTCGGAGGCCGGGGGCGGAACTCCATCAGGTTCGGAGCAAATCGTCAGTGAAAATGCATAATTTGTTCCGCAAGGATTTGATCGAATGCCGACGTGGATCACAATCTCAAGAGGTGTCACGTATGTTGTTGACAAAAGAATCCTTTTTTTCCATGTTCCGTTTCGTGGCCCTGCTTTGGCAGGAAAACACGTCGCGTCTCAGCGAAATCGATTCCCGCTTCGGGGATGGCGACCACGGCGTCACCATCGCTAAAATGGCGGCGCTGATTTTGTCGCATCTGAATGAGCGGCAGAACGAAAGCGCGAAAGATTTCATTGAAAGCCTGGGATCAGGGTGTATGGAGGTCGCCGGCGGCAGCGTCGGGCCCCTTTACGGCATACTCTTGGAAGGGCTTGCCGGGCCGCTCTCCGAAGACGATACGGAAATCAACGCCGCAACGCTGAAAGCGATGTTTTCCTCCGCCAGAAGCGCGCTTTTCGAGATAACCAAAGCGCGGGTCGGGGACAAGACTTTGATGGATGTCCTGATCCCCGCCACGGAGGCCGCGGAAAATGCGCCGGACGACGTTTCGTCCATCTTGCGGGCGGCCGCGGCGGCCGCATTGCAGGGGCTCCGGGAGACCGAAAACCAGGTGGCGAAATTTGGACGCGCACGCAACTACGGGGAAAAGACCCTCGGAACCCCTGACGTGGGAGCGGTAAGTACCGCGCTTCTGTTCAAAGGTTTCCAGCGCGGGATTGAAGAGCGTGTTCACTAGGGCTGACACCGAAGAGGAGCAAGCGCGATGAAGATGAAGAAGTTTATCAATTCTCCGGAAAACCTGACAAAAGAACTGCTCGAAGGTTTTGCTTCCGCGCATCGCGACCTCGTGACGCTCAAACACGGCAATACGGTGGTCAACAACCGGCTGGAAAAAGCCGATCGCGTCGCCATCGTCACTCAGGGCGGAGCAGGCCATGAGCCCGCCCTCTCCGGCTTTGTCGGAGAGGGGATGCTGGACGTCAGCGTGGTCGGGGACATTTTCTCCGCTCCGGTGTCGAGAGCGTGCGTGGACGCCATCAAATTGGCGGACAGGGGCAAAGGCGTCCTGTTTGTCGTCCTGAATCACGCCGGCGACATGCTGGTCGGAGACCTGACCATGAAGCAGGCCGCGGAAGAAGGGCTCCACGTGGTCAAGGTGGTCACGCAGGAAGATGTTTCCAACGCCCCGCGTGAAAACAGCGGCGATCGCCGCGGGCTTGTGGGTTGCGTGCCGACTTTCAAGATCGCGGCCGCCGTCGCGGCCGAAGGCAAAAGCCTTGAAGAGGTGGCCGCCGTCGCGCGGCGTTTCGCGGACAACATGGCGACTTTGGCCGTGGCGGTGCGCGGGGCGACCCATCCCGCCACAGGCAGTATGCTGGCCGATCTGGGAGAAGACGAGATGGAAGTGGGAATGGGGCAGCACGGCGAGGGCGGCGGCGGGCGGCAGCCCTTGAAGAGCGCCGACGAGACGGCCGAAATCATGCTGAACATCCTGCTGGCCGACCTCTCCATCCGGGCGGGGGAAAAGGTGATGCTGATTTTGAACGGCGCGGGCGCGACTACTTTGATGGAGCTCTTCATCATCTACCGCCGCTGTGAACGGCTTCTGAAAGCGAAGAACGTCGAAATCGCGGCGAATTACGTGGGGGAGCTCCTCACGGTGCAAGAGCAGGCGGGGTTCCAGATGTTCCTGGCGAGGATGGATGACGAACTGCTCCGTTACTGGAACGCGCCCTGCGATACGCCCTACCTGAAAAAAGGTTCATCCGGCTGAAGCGTACTTTTGACAAAAAGAGCGGTATGGTCTGCCCGCGCCCGGTATCCTGGCCTTGCCAAAGCACGGGAGCAGGTGTTGCTGAACTCCGCGGCGTTCAATCCGAAGAAGAGCGACTGTTTCTTCTTCCCGTTTTCTTCCCGTATGGGAGAAGCGCGCCCAACACTGGAAAACAGGACAGTTATGCAACGGCCTTATGATTTTCCCCGGCGCTCATGAAAAACGGCTCCCCTGCCCTCTTTCAGCTACAGACGGATTACACCCCCATGGGCGATCAGCCCGCGGCCATCACGGCGCTGGCGGACAACCTGCTGGCCGGCGTGCGTTCCCAGGTATTGCTGGGCGTCACCGGTTCCGGAAAAACCTTCACCATGGCCAACGTCATCGCCCGCTGCAACCGCCCGTCGCTGGTGCTCGCGCCCAACAAAACCCTGGCCGCGCAGCTTTACAACGAATTCCGCGAGCTGTTTCCGCGCAACGCGGTGGAATACTTTGTGAGCTATTACGACTATTACCAGCCGGAAGCCTATGTTCCGGCTTCAGACACCTATATTGAAAAAGATTCCGCCATCAACGACAATATTGAAAAGTTGCGCCACGCGGCCACGCACGCCCTGTTGACGCGGCGCGACGTGATCATCGTGGCTTCCGTGTCCTGCATCTACGGCCTGGGATCGCCGGAATACTACGCCAAAATGGTCGTTCCCGTCGAGGCGGGGCAGCGCTTGACGATGGATTCCCTCATGGCCCGTCTCGTTGAAGTGCATTATGAGCGCAACGACTACGATTTGCACAGGGGCGCCTTCCGCGTGCGCGGGGACGTGCTGGAAATCATTCCCGCGTATCATCACGAAAAAGCGTTGCGCCTGGAGTTTTTTGGCGACGAGCTTGAGGCCATGCGCGAAATAGACCCGATAACCGGCGAGATTCTGTCGGAGACGGCAAAAACCGTCATCTTTCCGGCAAGCCACTATGTTTCGGCGCATGACAATCTCAGGCGCGCCGCTGCCGACATCCGTCGGGAACTGGCGGAGCGGCTGGTCTGGTTCAGGGAGCGGGGCAAACTTGTGGAGGCCCAGCGCCTGGAGCAACGCACTCAGCTTGACCTGGAGATGATTGAGGAACTCGGCTATTGCAACGGCATTGAAAACTATACCCGCCACCTGGACGGGCGCAAGCCGGGGGAGCCTCCTTCCTGCCTTCTCAACTACTTTCCCCGCGATTTTCTGCTTTTTGTGGACGAATCGCACATCACGGTGCCGCAGGTGGGCGGCATGTACAAGGGAGACCGCTCCCGCAAGCAGACGCTGGTGGATTACGGCTTTCGCCTGCCCTCGGCGCTGGACAACCGTCCCCTGCGCTTTGAGGAATTCGCCGCCCTGACGAATCAGGCGGTATACGTTTCGGCCACTCCCGGCCGCTATGAGCGCGACGAAGCCTGCGGCGTTGTCGCCGAGCAGATCATTCGTCCCACGGGGCTGCTGGATCCCCGGGTGGAAGTGCGTCCGGTGAAAGGCCAAATGGAAAACCTGCTGGGCGAATGCCGGGCCAGGGCCTCGCGCGGAGAACGTGTGCTGGTGACCACGCTGACAAAACGCATGGCCGAGGATTTGACGGAATATTGCTGCAGCATGGGCGTCAGAGCCAGATACCTGCATTCCGACATCGAAACGCTGGAGCGCATCCAGATCATCCGCGCCCTTCGCCTGGGGGAGTTCGACGTGCTCGTGGGCATCAATCTTTTACGAGAAGGCCTTGACATCCCTGAAGTTTCCCTTGTCTGCATTCTGGACGCGGACAAGGAGGGATTCCTGCGCTCCACCGGTTCCCTGATTCAGACTTTCGGCAGGGCCGCGCGCAACGTGAACGGCCAGGTCATTCTCTATGCGGACGCGCTGACGTCTTCGATGAAAGCCGCCATTGACGAAACGGCCCGGCGGCGGACAAAGCAGTCCGCTTTCAATGAACAATTCCATATTATTCCCAGAAGCACCCGCAAAAGCCTTGAATCTCCCCTGTATTCGCTGTATTCGGAAAAAGAGCCTTCACGGGGCGGCAAGCGCGGCCGCAAAGCCGGAGCGACAGCGGGCTCCCCGCCCAAAACGGCGGAAGAGGCCGCAACCGCCATACAGAAACTGGAAAAGGAAATGCGCCTTGCCGCGCGCGACCTGGAATTTGAACAGGCGGCAGAACTGCGCGACAAGATACGCACGCTGCGTCAACAATTTCTCACTTTGCCGGAATTGCCATGTCATCCCGCGACAAACCGCCCCAACGCCTGAAACTGTCCTCCCTGCTGCCGCCCCGGGCCGATCCCGCCGACAGGGACCGGCAGCGGGTGGAATGGCTGGCCGCTGAACTGCACCGCCACAACTACCTGTATCATACTCTGGACGCGCCGGAAATCAGCGACGAGCGATACGATGCTTTGTTCAGGGAGCTTGAGGAACTGGAAAACAAACATCCCGGCCTGCGCAGCCCATCCTCGCCCACGGTGCGCGTGGGCGGCGGACTGCTGGATGGGCTTGCCAAAAAAGAGCACAGCCGCCGCATGTACGGTTTGGAAAACGTGTTTTCGGAAACCGAATGGCGCGCCTTTGCCAAACGCATGGCGCGCGCCCTGCCCGGCTGCCCCCTTTCGTTCTGGTGCGACCCCAAACTGGACGGGCTGGCCTTGGAGCTTGTTTTTGAAAACGGCGTTTTTGCCGAAGCCCTCACGAGGGGCGACGGCATACGCGGAGAAATAGTCTCCCGGGCTGTGCGGACGATCAGAACGGTTCCCCTGCGGCTGCGCGGCGAAGGACCGTTTCCGTCCTTGCTGGAAGTGCGCGGTGAAGCGATAATATACAAACGCGATTTCGCCGAGCTGAACAGACGCCAGGAGGAACTCGGCCAGAAAATTTTCGCCAACCCCCGCAATGCCGCGGCGGGGGCCGTGCGCCAGTTGGATATCGCGGTCGCGCAATCCCGTCCTCTGCGTTTTCTGGCCTACGGCGTCGGCAGTGTTGTCTGGGGGCAGGCCGTCCCTTCCGCATGCCACCATGACGTCATGCGGCGTCTGCAATTGTGGGGATTTCTGACGCCTCCTGAGGGAAGGCTTTGTTCCGGCCTGGGGGAAGTCGGGGAATATGCGGCCTGGGCGCAGACACGCCGGCATTCGTTTCCCATGGAGATCGACGGCGTCGTCATCAAGCAGGACAACCTTGAAGCCCAAGAGGCCCTGGGGTACACAGCCCGCGCTCCGCGTTTTGCCGTGGCCTTCAAATTTCCGGCAAATCAGGCGCGAACCCTGCTTGAACGCATTGAAATACAGGTCGGGCGCACGGGCGCGCTCACGCCGGTGGCCGTGTTGACGCCGGCGCTTGTGGGGGGAGCGGTCGTCTCCCGCGCGACCCTGCACAATGAGGATGAAATCGTCAGACGCGATGTGCGCGAGGGGGATACCGTCATCATTCAGCGGGCGGGAGACGTCATCCCCGATGTTGTGGGACCGGTGTTGTCCATGCGCCCGGAAAATTCCACTCCCTACGTTTTTCCCCGCGTCTGCCCGGCATGCGGAGAAGAGGGGCACAGGGAAAAGAACGAGACCGCGTGGCGTTGCGGCAACCTCTCCTGCCCGGCCGTGCGTCTGCGGAGCGTAGAGCACTTTGTCTCCAAAGCGGGACTGGACATTCAGGGTTTGGGGTCGAGCTGGATAGCGCAGCTCGTTGACTCGGGCCGCGTCAGCTCCCCGGCGGATCTTTTTGATCTGACCATGCGCGACCTGCTGAAATTTGAGCGCATGGGAGAGAAACTGGCCCACAAAATTCTCGCCTCTCTTGAAAAGGCCAGACAAAAGGCATCGCTCAGGCAGTTGATCTGCGCGCTGGGCATCCGCCACGTGGGCGAGCAGACAGCCCGCCTGCTGGCCGGGCGCTATCGCGATCTGGACGAGCTGGCCCGTTCTGACGCGGAGTCGCTTCAATCCCTGCCGGACATCGGTCCGGAGGTGGCGTCCTCCATAATGAATTTTTTCGGCAGCGCGGGAAATCGCGCTCTGGTGTCGCGTTTTCGCGCGCTGGGCCTCTGGCCTCAAGGACCGGAAAAGGACGCTGCGCGTGTTTTGAGCCCATTGCTGGGGAAAAGCGTGCTGTTCACGGGGACTCTTTCACTGCCGAGGAGCCGCGCCCGCCAGCTGGCCGAGGCCGCGGGGGCGCTTCCGGCCGGGGGAATAAGCAAAAGCCTCGATTACCTTGTGGCGGGAGAATCGCCGGGCGGCAAGCTTGAAAAAGCCCGCGCCCTGGGCATACCGATATTGACGGAGGCTGAATTTATGCGGTTGCTTCAATCCGGCAACAGCTGAAACCGGCAATCCAGCGTGCCGCGAAGGCGCGGGCGCGATTCCAATTCCGGATAAAATTGAAGCGATTTTTATCCGGAATTGGAATAGGAGCCGGCCTGCTCAACATACGGGGGGAAACCGTGAAAACAGCGATTGTGGTAGTAGGGGCGAACGGACGAATGGGCAAAACGGTTGCCGGTCTTGCGGCCGCCGATCCTGAGCTGGATCTTGCCGGCCTTGTGGACTGCGGGGAACAGGCGCATGCGCTCGCCGCTTTCGGCTGTCCGGCTGGAGACAGCCTGGAAGCGATCCTGCGTAAAGCGCCGCAGGCGGTCATTGTCGACTTCACCGCGCCGTCGGCAAGTCTGCAGTCCGCGCGTACCGCGGCGGAAACGGGCCATCCCCTCGTTATCGGCACGACGGGATTCACGGATGACCAGATGCGGCAATTGCGCGACCTAGCCGAAAGAACGCCGATGTTCTGGTCCTCCAACATGAGTGTCGGCGTGAACGTGATTCTGAAAATCCTGCCGGAACTGGCCCGCGCACTCGGCGAAAAATACGATGTCGAAATTGTGGAACTCCACCACAACCGCAAAAAAGATTCTCCCAGCGGCACCGCCCTGACGCTCGGCGCCTGCCTCGCCCGGTCGCGCGGGTGGAATTTTTCCGAAACGCGTTGTTTCGCGCGGGACGGCATCATAGGAGAACGCCCCAGGGAGCAGATCGGCATTCAGGCCGTTCGCGGCGGAGACGTCGTCGGCGTGCATACCGTTTACTTTCTGGGACAGGGCGAACGTATTGAGTTGTGCCATCAGGCGCATTCACGGGAAAACTTTGCCCAAGGGGCCCTGCGGGCGGCCCGCTGGATCGCCGGCCAAAAACCCGGCAAACTTTACGGCATGCGGGACTTGTTGAATGCATGAGGTCTTGACATAAAGAGTAGGTCAGCAAGACTGCTATCTTCCCTGTTTTGATTGTAATCATCCATTGGCACTCGCTGGACCGCCCTACGGAGCGCGGCAGATCGTGTCGGCAGATGACGCTTCATCGCTGTTTTTCAATTTTGCAAAATTAAAAAATTTCCTGATTACGCACTAGATTCAGCTAATTTTAAGAGCCTGTACGGCATCGGTGGAGTTCTGAGTGCGACATACGCGAGTCGGGCAAACATATCCGGCAAACTGAATCTGCGATTGAAGCGATAAGCGAATGAG
>JAISOT010000214.1 GCA_031275465.1 Desulfovibrio sp. | reverse complement strand
ACTCATCCCTTTTTGAAACTGGACTGGATTACGAGGCATCATCAACTCCTTGGTTTCAAAAAGTATCTCATATTCCATGCATCTTGAATAGGGGCTGATTATCGTGCGTAATCAGGTTTTCGAATCACCTGAAGGCTTCCAGAACCCAAATTGGCTACCCCAAAAAGCTCTTCCGTGAATCTCGCCCGCTCACGCGCAAGGGCCTGGTGGATTACGGCATCGGAGAAATCTTGACAAGTACGCCCCGGACATGCACCATGAAAAAGTCGGCGTAAACGTTTTTTGGCCCGGGCTGATGATGGGAGCATTCTTGTGATTGACCTTGACGATGCGCTCTGGAGGGAATACAGGCACAGCGGCGCGCAAACGGCACTTGCCTGCCCTGTGTCCGCGGAGCCGCGACGATTCCGGATTCGGAAGAAAGGTGCGTACAGTCAACGCGCCTGATGGATGGTTTCAAGCGTGACCGGATGTAATTATGATGTAATTATAAGGAGTGCGTCATGTCTGAGAGATTGCGTATCGGGTGGATAGGCACAGGCGTTATGGGCGGACACATGGCGGGCCACCTTCAGGCGGCGGGTTTCCCCCTGACGGTTTATAACCGATCAAAGGCAAAAGCCGAGCATCTGCTCGGGCAGGGCGCGCAATGGGCCGAAAGCCCGAGCGCCTTGGCCGCCGTCTCGGATGTTGTTTTTTCCATTGTCGGCTACCCCAAGGATGTCGAGGAAGTCATGCTGGGCGGGCAGGGCGCGCTCAACGGACTCGCTGGCGGCGGAATTTTGTGTGACATGACGACTTCATCCCCCACGCTTGCCGAGCGCATCGCAAAGGCTGCGGCCGACAAGGGCTGCATCGCTCTGGACGCGCCCGTGACCGGCGGGGATGTGGGGGCGCGCGACGCCAAGCTTTCCATTTTTGTGGGAGGGGATAAGGCCGGCTATGACAAGATCAAACCTTGTCTTGAAAAAATGGGGCCTAATATCCTCCACTGCGGCCCGGCGGGCTTCGGCCAGCGCGGCAAGCTTGCCAACCAGATCGCCATTGCGGGCGTGATGTTCAGCGTATGCGAATCGCTGTTTTTTGCCCAGGAGGCGGGTCTTGACGTCGCCAAATGGGTGGATCTTGTCGTGCCTGGTTCCGCGGGCAGCCTTGCCATGGGCAATCTCGGACGCCGCGCCATGAAGGGCGATTATGATCCCGGATTTTTCATTGACCACTTTATCAAGGATTTGGGCCTCTGTCTGGAGGAATGCCGCCGTATGCGCATTGTTCTGCCCGGTTTGGCGGCTGCGGAACAGATGTACCGCGCCATGCAGGCGCAGGGACAGGGCGGCAAGGGCACGCAGGCTCTGGTGCTGGGGCTGGCGGCGCTGTCGGGCAAACAGTGGCGCACGCATTGCTGAAACAGCGGGGAATATGCTCTGTGGAAGATATGCCGCAGCTTCCCGGCAATCCGCTGGAAGATACGGCGCTTGCAGATTACCGTGACTTCATTGAGCGGCGTGCCGGCCGGTTTGCCGGGGAACTCAAGCGCATTGTTGCGGAACATGGCTCCCTGCGGCGCTACGCCTCTTTGCACACGAGCCTGGGGGTCCATAAAATGCGGCTGGCCGACGGCTTCCTGTGGCGTTTGCGGGAGTATATGCCCAACGCCGAGGCGCTTTGGCTGACCACGGATCGTCTTAATTTCCAGCGCCATGCCGCCTACCGTTTCCAGCGGCTGAAAAACGGCTTTTTTCAGCTGTTCCTGCCGGGAGACGCCCTTGCCCATGGAACCTACATGGAACTGCGCGTCAAGCCCAGAAAGCAGGGGGCAGGCCAAAGCGCCTTGCGCCGCGTGCCGGCTTTCGCCTCATGGGTGGAGCAGGATACCGTGCTGCCCGCCCAGTGGTGCGCCCGGCTTTGGGCGCCGGAAAAACCCTACCGTTTCCGGTATCGCCGCCCCCAGAGATCAGTTTTTCCGCGTAGTTATGAAGCCCATGTGGGCATGGCGCAGTCCGCTCTCGCCCGTCAAAGGCTAAGCGTCGGCTCCTACAGGGATTTTGCCGCCGACGTGCTGCCGCGCATCAAGGCCGCCGGCTACACGGCCGTACAGCTTATGGGCATACTGGAACATCCCCTTTACCGTTCCTACGGCTATCAGGTCAGTTCGTACTTCGCGCCTTCCTCGCGTTTCGGCACCCCCGACGAATTCCGCGAACTCGTGGATGCCGCGCACGGGCTTTCTCTTATGGTGATTCTGGACATTCCCCACGGGCATGCCTGCGCCAATACCGAGCAGGGCATCGCCGCCTACGACGGCAGCCGGTATTTCTTCAGCCGGGAATGGAATCAGTGGGGCACGCCAAGCTTTGACTACACGCAGGAAATGACGCGGCGTTTCCTGCTTTCCAACTGCCGCTACTGGCTGGAAGAATTTCGCGTGGACGGCTTTCGTTTTGACGCTGTCGGCAACATGATCTACGCCGATCACGGCGTGGACGACGACTTTTCGCATGTGGGCCGTTGCTTTTACGGCAAGAACGGCCTGCCGCGCGCGGATGAGAACGGCGAGCTGTACCTTTGTCTCGCCAACGCGCTCATTCATCAGATACGTCCCCAGGCGCTGAGCATTGCCGAAGAATTTTCCGGGATGCCCGGATTGACCTGCCCGCCGGAAGAAGGAGGTTTGGGCTTCGACTACCGTTTTGCCATGGGCATTCCCGACTACTGGGAAAAATGCATTGAATCCCCGCGTGATATGGGCAGCCTGTGGTATGAAATGACAAACCACAGACCCTACGATCGCACCATCAGCTATGTGGAATGTCACGATCAGTGCATCAACGGCCATGACGCCATGATTTGGCGCTTGATCGGAAAAGACATGTATGACTATATGTCCGTGTTTACAGACAACTGGAATACCTCCCGCGGCCTCGCCTTTTACCGCATGATGCGGCTTGTCACTCTTTGCGCGGCGGACGCCGGCTATCTCAATTTCATGGGCAATGAATTCGGACATCCCGAGTGGCTGGATGACGAGAGCCGCGCCCACCGTCAATGGCATCTCGCCGAGCGGGCCGACCTCAAGTACGCCGGACTTGCCGCCTGGGACAGGGCGCAGATGACTCTGGTGGGCGAACATCTGCCGGATTTTCAAGAGCAGCCGCTCTTTCGGTTCATCCACGAAGACGACCGCATTCTGGCCTTTGAGCGCGGCAGACTGCTTTTTGCCTTCAATTTTCACGAATTGCAGGCCAAAACTGACCTCCTTTTCGCCGTAACGCCGGGCAAATACGTGGAGCGGCTTTCCTCCGATGAAGTCGCCTTCGCCGGCAAAGGCAACCTTTGTGTAAGCGCCCCGCCGGTGGAGCATTTTACCCGCGTGCTGCAGCACAGGTACGAGCAGGATGTAGTCCTGTACCTGCCGCCCATGACGGCTCTCATACTGCGCCGGGAAGATTGAGAACCTCCTGGGAAGGTTAACCGTGTCTGTTCCGGCTGTGCTTTGAAAAAGGCTGAAAGGATTTTTCAGCAGGCCGCAGGCCGGGCAAAAGGGCAAAAAAATCTTGACAGAAGCCTTCGTGATGAATATGTCTAACCCTTCCTTAGCCACGTCGGGATGTGGCGCAGTCTGGTAGCGTACTTGAATGGGGTTCAAGGGGCCGGAGGTTCGAATCCTCTCATCCCGACCAGGAATTACAAGGACTTGCGGGAAATGATGCAAGTCCTTTTTCTTTTGCTTGGTGTTTTTGTGCCGCCCTTGTGCCACTTTTGCGGATAGAGGGGTAGGAAAGATTGAGGGCGAAGGGGAAACCAGAGCGTATTGATTCCTCGGAGCCTCCGCAGAATGCCACGCGTGGTGTTTGCCACCTTTTCCGTCCATCGCTGTTGATTCATCGCTAAGTGCTTTCTTATAGTTGTGCCTCCTCTTGGTACCGATTCCGGGATGTCATGGCCCCAATGGACAATTCAGCGTTGTTTAATCCCTCGAAATAGATGTCGCTGGCGAAAATGAAAAAATTTTTTTTGTGCAGGCGAAAAACAGTGCAGGCGAACAGTTGACATTGTGGGGAAAATGTGTATCTTTCAACAATGTGAATCTGGCGCGGGCTTCTGCTCGCCAGCTTGACTACCCAGCCCCGCTAATTGACCGGAGGTGACGCGGCGTGAAGTATCAGGTGGTGGGCCAGACATATGATAATTCAATATTTTTGGTGACTTGACGACCCCCCCCTCCGACCCCCGTGCGGCATTTCGCTGGATCACGGGAGCCGTAGTCTGTATCCGTCGGAGTCGCCATGTCGCACACCCCGCTCCCATCAGAGGCGTTTGTCCGCGCCCTTGAGCTATCCCTCCCCGCAATATTCACGCGGGCAGAACTGCCCAAGCTGACCGGGGGTTTTTTGAACCCGAAGACGGTCGCCAACATGGGCCAAGCCGGCCCTCCCTACAGGCGCACTCGACGCCACGCTCTGTACGAGAAGGCGTCGTTTCTTCTATGGCTTCGGTCATACCTCCTTAGTGATCTAAAGCCGTAGTCCCATTTACGCCGGTGCTTGATTACCCGCTGCCCGCTGCTGGCCGCGCACTCTTGCGCAACGCTCCGCTTCCGCATAGCAATCCGTCGGTTTTGACGGACGGCGCGGTTTGTTTCGCGCGTGCGCCACCTTGCTTTTTGTCTGGCGAGGCACTGTTTGTAACTATAATGAATTATTGAATGTTATATTCAGACAAAGGGGAAATTTATGAATAAATACAATTTTTACACTGAGTTAGAGAAAAAATTGGATACCGCTGATGATTGCGCGGATGATGAAGGCGAGGTTGTCTTTGACAGCACTTGGCCTGTTGATGACGAGGACAGCGAGCCAGACGAATGCCCGAAATGTCCTGAAACTGCCGCGCTGCCGACGGTGGAGGAAGTCGACGAGCTTGATGGCGACGGAGAAGAGGAGGAAACACCTGTCGCCGGCGCTGGTTATGATGTCGAAGAGGATAGGGAGGAAGAATCGCCCAGAAAAAATTCATTTTTTCAGCCTTGTTTGCCTCCCGTACTGCTGAGGCCTCTAAGTCCCCGCGAAGTCATGGCTAACGCGCCGTATTGTTCTGCCCAGGCGGTGCCGGAAAAATATATCCTTGAATTTGGAGCAGCCCCGTCAACAATGCCGATACCCCCGCAAGTCACGAATTCTGTGCGCCGCTATGCCCCTCCGAAGGCATACCAGCCCGCAGAGAAAAATCTGATTCCTCTCGCCTACGATACAAGCTTTTCTGAACAATTTTCCCAGATTATCGGGAGGGACAACGTGGTGAACATTCAAGGGATTGACGATGATGCCCTCGTGTTTGCTTTTTTCGAGGCCCTCGTCGAACGCAAGGCTCAGGCGGCTTACAGGAACCCGGATTCACAAAGGCTGAAATGGCTGAATAATCACAGGATTGGTCAATACCAGTCCGTGATTATTAACGATTACAATCCACTTCGCTGGCGAATCGGCAACACACAGCGATCCGGCACATCCTTCGTCGACCTGTTCCAGATGGTCTTCAACGTAAATCGCCGCGATGCTGTAGCCACCCTCGCGGCGGAAGTGGGAATATCCACAGAAAATCTGCTGGAAATTAGCAAGATTACGCATGTTGCCCAGCAGCATTACCAAGTCAGAGTCGAACAGGACATCCCCCACGAAATAGCCCTGCAATATGCCGGGAAAAACACTGTCGCACGGCTGGAACAACTTGTTGAAATTTGCGGCTATGCTGATCAGGTTGTCGCGGCTGTAGTCCAATACCGCTTTGACGGCGACGGCATCAGCTTTTGCCTGCCCGCCACTGTCAGCGATGGCGTTCTTGGCTTGGGCAGGGTCAAGCCATCGTCGCACTTCATCGACGAAAGTGAAATAGACGCCAACTCCGGCGTGACGGTCATCCTTTGTGGCGATGTCCGTGCGGCCATAAAGTTGCGGGAAATCGTCAAGGAATCAAGAAAATTAGGCAATGCTGAGGTGATAGTAACCGGCCACATGGGGCGCAATCTTGCCCCTTTGCCGTGGAATTGCCTAATGGGACATTGCGTAGCCTTTGTTCCCGCACCGAGCAAAACTTCTTTTGCCCATGTGAAGGAGTACCACGAAAAAATCCTCGAAGCCAAGGCGAGGTCTTTCACAGTCTACCCAGGCCTTTTGCTTCACAGCGACGACGGTGCAAGCAAGTCGAAGGGCGATTTCGTTCTTCCAACAGACAAGGCAGAGACGGAACTAGTCGAGAAGGCTCTTTATCTTGACCAGGCTGAAAGCGCGGCGCGTCTTGTTCGACATATTCAGCAGTCATCCCTGTCGTATGACGCTTTCGTCGATTGGGGGCGGAACATCGGGTTATTTCGGTCTGGAGAAAAGGCATCGGCAGGTTCTGAAGCCTCACCGATTTTTCGCCCATCGCAGCTTGGCGCAAGCCTCCCCACCGTAGCGGAAAACGTGGCCTTGAGCGATATTTTCCCTACCGGGACGACATCGACTATTTACGGACCCCGTGATTGCGGCAAAAGTCTTTTTGTGCTCGGCCTGTTGAGGAGCTGGCTCGCGGGAACAGGCGCGTATGGTTTCAAAAACGGCGAAAAATGTCCTTGCCTGCTGCTGGACAGCGAAACGCCGCCAGTTTACTTCCAGACACGCTTGGAGCAATTCGGGTTGATCGAAAATGGCGAGCCGCTGGACGCTTTTTATCCCATTTCCCTTCAGGGACTTACAGATGTGCATCCTTGGCGCGGCTTCAATCTGATGGCCGATGGATCACAAAAAATGCTGCTGGATTTTTGCATGTCCAACGGCATAAAACGGATCGTCTTTGACAACTTGACGTCCCTGTGCAGGAGCGGTGCGGTTTATCAGCCAAGAGAAATCGGGGGGCTTTTCGATGGATGGCTCAAAGAATGCAACCAAAAAGGCGTTTCTGCCCTCCTTGTCCACCATGCCGGTGAAAGCCAGAATACCGGCAAACCCCTCGTCAAAATGCGCGGGTCAGGCGAACTTGGCATTAGGAGTTTTACAGAAATTTTCCTGCGAGGGCAGCGCGAAATTTTGAATCAGGAATGTCAGAATTCAGCCGCCAGGCGCTACGCTTCGGAACCGGGCGCGACCGTCGAGGCGCGATTTGTGAAGGCGAAAGGCGCGCCGGTTTTGCAGATTGCTCCGATTTTCCTTCACCTTCCGCAAGGGGCCTCCACATGGCGACGGATAATTGATGCTGCGGGAGTGCCGGAAGTCGTTCAAACACAGGCCGTTGAAGCCGCTGGGGCAACGTCTGAAACTGGCGTGGAAGCCTCAATATCATCGGAGTCGGAAGCAGCAGACGTTTTCGCCTCCACGCCTGACGATGCTGTGGTCGCCCCTGGCTTGAAAGACGCGCTACGCGAAGTTCTCGACTTCATCAAGACCAAGGGGAAAGCCAGTCGGGCAGATGTCGAAAAGGCATTTCGCAAGGGCGAATCATGGGCCTCTAAAAAGCTCAAACCTCTCTGTGACTGTGGCCTGCTCAAGATGAGCCGCGACGGCAAGACAGTCGTTTATTGGCCGTCTAATGTTACATCCTGAAAATAAGTACGCTAGTTTTTATACAATAACACTGTGAAATATAAATAATTAATTTTATTATTAGCGGATACTTTTCAGCCGGACGTAACACTAGAGCCAAGAAGCCAAAGCTCCGAACGCCCTGTCGCCACCAAGGCGGCGGGGCTTTACCATGTCCAAAATGGCTCGGAATCCGAGCGGACTCTCGTATCCGCGCGTCTGAGTACGAGAGATGAAAAAATAAAATTTAATAATTTCAGTATATTAAGCTAGTGTATCCAACGCTCGTACTGCGAAAAAGGGCGAGGTTATACGAGGCCATTCCGACTCAATTTTTCCCAGCGGAACACCAGGGAAGGGCGCGCGGTTCATTGCCCCAGTTCTCCGATTCCGGCGTTGCTGGCCGAGCAGACATGCGCCGTGATGACAGGTCACTAATTTGGAAAATATTAATTAATTTTAAGATCACATTATATCATCATATGACTTAAAGTGAATTAAAATTTATACTTAAT
>JAISOT010000221.1 GCA_031275465.1 Desulfovibrio sp. | reverse complement strand
GGGCGCTGGACGCCGAAGCGGCGAGGCTTGCGGACGAAGGCGCGGCCACGCCGGAGGAAAGGGCCTTGCTGGAGCGGCACGAGGCGGACGTGGAAGCCGTGAACAGGGAGGAGGACGCCACCCTGTCCGTGCTGGAATGTATTGTAAACACCCTGGAATAACCCATGACGGAAAAAATGTTTGCAGACCTTCTGGCGTTTTTCGGTTTTTTGGGATTGCTGTTCTTCCTGTCGCTGCTGGTGATCCATGACGGCGAAGGCGACGACGATGACGATGACGAATAGGGAGGGAATATGTACAGGGCTATTGGGGACGCATTGGCATTCGCGGCGATGCTCATTGTCGCGGTCGGCCTGGGTGCCGGCCTGCTCGTCGGCTGGCTGATCTGGGGCTGACATGGCGAGCAAGGCTGACTGCATTCGTGCCGTGGAAAAGGCCGGGGTTCCCCCGGATCGCGCCGCCGCCATCGTTGACGCCGTGCTGGCGGAGCGCAAGCGGCTGAAGGCGGAGCGCGGGCTTGAGGCCAGCGCCGGGGAGATCGCCAGATCCGTGGCGGATATGGCCCAGGCCGAGCGAATCTCCCTGCTGCGCGAGCGCCGCAACACCGCCCTGACCATCATCAAGCGCCGCCAGCTCGATGGGGCCACGCAAGCCCTGATGTCCCAGGGGCTTCCCTTTGACCGCGCCCTTACGACGCTGCTCTGGGGAGACAGAAGCAGGGTCGCCGGGGCGAGGGATTCGGCCGCCCGACGCATCGACGCCCTGCGGACGAAATGGCGCTCCGAACTGACGAGGGAGCTGGACAAAATACCGGGGCTTGTGGAGGCCATCAAAAAGGACAAAGCCTTTGACGTCGCCATAATCCGGGAGATGCGGGAGCCGGGGAGCACCGGCGACGCCACGGCGCGGCAGGCGGCGGAGATTTTCGCAAAAAGTCTTGAGGACGTGCGCCAGACGCTGAACGACGCCGGGGCGAACATCGGCAAACTGGACAACTACGCGCCGCAGTTTCACAGCGCGGGCAAGCTGCTGAAGGCCGGGCGCGAAGCATGGGTTTCCCGCATGCTGGGCGATCTGGACTGGGAGCGGACCATGCCGGGCCTCGCGCCGGAGCGCCGGGCGGAAGTTCTCGGAGAAAACTGGACAACCATCGTCACCGGCCAGCGCCATGTTCCCCGCGAGCCTGCCGGAAACCCGTTCAGAAGGCCGCGCAATCTGGCCTCGTCCTTTGAGGGCGAGCGCGTTCTCCATTTCAAGGACGCGGAAACGGCGGCGGCCTACCATGCCGACTTCGGCGAGGGGACCATCCTTGACGCCGTGCTCTCCCGCATTGAACGCGGCGCGCGGCGCGGCGGCCTTATGGAAACCTTCGGCCCGAACCCCGAACTTATGATCCAAAGCCTGGGAGAGCAGGAGCGGCTGCGCCTGCGCAACCTGACGCCGGACGAAGTGCGCGGGCTGGCCTCCGGAAGCGCGGAAAAGGAACTGTCGGCCCTTGAAAAAAAGATAGACGCCGGGGACGCGAACGCCGCCCATGAATGGGAGCGCGGCGTTGAAACCCTGCGCGCGGAAAAAATCAATCAGGTGGGAAGGTTCAACGTCGGAGACAGATCAGGGCAAACCGGCCTTGCCCTGCGCGTGCTCATGGGGGAAACCGGCGCGGCCGAAACGCCGAAAGGCGCGAAGCTCGCCGGGGGATTGCGCGCCCTGCGCAACCTGCATAGCGTGTCCTCTCTGGGATCGGCCGCGCTGGCCGCCATAGGGGACATACAGACCAAAGCGCTCTGGTTCCGCCACGGAGGGGAAAGCGTTTTCGATTCCGTGCGGCGGGCTTTCGGCATGGCTCTGGAAGGAGCGCAGCCCGCCGAAAAAAAGGAGATAGGCCGCGCTCTGGGCTTTTACGCGGACAAATTTCTGGGAGAGTTTCACGCCCGTTTCAGCGAGGGAGACGCCGCGCCGGGCTGGCTCGCCCGCAATGTAAACACGCTGTTCAAAATCAGCGGCCTCAATGCCTGGACCGAGGCGCACAAGGCGGCGGCGGGCTTTTATCTGTCGAACCGCATGGGCATGAACGCGGGCAAGGCGTTCGGGGAACTGGACATCCATTACGCGGCCACGTTGCGCCGCGCGGGGCTGGAGGATCGCTGGCCCCTCATCCGCAAGCTGGCGGCGAAGGAAGCGGACGGCAATGTTTACGTTCTGCCGGAAAACGCCCGCAATCTCTCCGACGAGGATCTGGAACCGCACATGCCGGAGCGCCTGCGGGAAAGCAAGCGCCCGGCCGACGCGGAGCGGGCGGAGAACTTCGAGGCGGCCCGGCTGCGCGAGAGGGACGGACTGCGCGCCGGGCTGGAGCCTTTGACGCGGCCCGCATGAACGTGCACGGGGAGCCGCGCCGGATATTGCCAGTTGCGGAGTTGTAAGATTTTCGGAGGACTTTCTATTGACACAGATTCACGCGTCGGATAAACAGACGCTCCCGTTGACCGCGCCGTTCACAGTATTGTGTGATGTTCAGCGTGCAGGTGAGGAGTTTATGCGGGGTTACAGGGCAATCGAATGAATAATTAGAAAAAGTCTAGAAATACTGCCGTCTCTCCGGTAGTCTATGGA
>JAISOT010000124.1 GCA_031275465.1 Desulfovibrio sp. | reverse complement strand
CAATCCAAAAGAAGGCCTTTGAACTGTTGCACATAAAACCAGACCGGCTGTAGCCAGTAACAGAACATGTTCAAATTTATAATCTATGTAAAATAAGATAGTTACGTCGAAAATAGTCTTGAAGTTCAGATTAAAGAAGCGCAACATAAAACTGTATCATAAATGTAATATATACTGTAACTTTTTACGGAGTCAGGCCAATCCTCAAGGCGAATTATAATACAGTATTTTTGAATATTTCATATGTTATTATAAATAGTTAGATGAATAAAGACGCAATTACTGGGAAACTCCAGTCAAAGACATCCAGCATGCTCCTCTCGCATACTCGATGAAGAGAAAGCATATTCAATGTCAATGTTGCAATCTTCATGGAAACGGTGCATCATATCATTCTTGCAGTCGATATCGTCAAATTATACAGTCCTTCGGATCAAGAATGGCGGAATCCGCTTTGTACAGGTCAAGGCCAAATTGCGCATTGTACAGGCTCTTGTTGCTCAGTACGCCAACTTGGCCGCCCGGACCACCCCGGCGGATGGCTCCGGCCATTTGCAACGAATGGAATTCCTTCTCGTAAAGGGAAACAGCGTATCGTTGCAGGCGGCGCAGGATGCCGCTTGCGTTGTCGCCGGGTTGCAGCGCGCCGAGAATGCTCAACAGTTTTTCGGCCGTTTCGTCATAGGGGACGATGAGGCTTTGGGTGGGCGTGTCGATGAGCTGAAAATCTCTTTCAATTTCCCGGAAAGGGAAATCCGCGTCGCCTGCCGTTGCGCTGATACGCTCCAGTATGTTGTGGGCGTCCAGATTGTCTTCGCCGGTTTGCCAGTACAATTCCCTGAAATATTCACGCACAGCGTCCGGGTGCAGCAGGTCGGCCATATGCCGATCGACAACGGAACGCGCCGCCTGGGCGGAGCGCCGCGGGATACCCGCCGGCAATCCGTATTCCGGGCGAAAAACATAGACCCGCCCCTTTTCCGGTCTCCCTTCACGGTTGCATCTGCCCGCAGCCTGGGCAATGGAATCTATTCCCGCCTCGGCGCGGTAGACCACAGGAAAATCCAGATCAACACCGGCCTCGACCAGTGTTGTGCTGATCACGCGGCAGGGAAGCCCTTCGCTTCTATACGCATTGAGGGCCGCGTGAATGTCTTGCAGCGTCCATGTTCGATGTTGCGGGCACATAAGCGCGCTTAAATGAAAAAGTTCCTGTGGCCCGGATGCTGTTTTCGATACAGCGGCATGGGCGCGCAGGCCGTCAAAGATCTTTCGCGCCATGCGCCGCATGGGCACGATACACAGCACGCAGGGCTCCCCGGCCAGGCGCTCGACAAGCCCGGCATCAGATACCTCGCCGCTGTGGCGTATTTCCACGCGTTGTAACGACGCATGCAAGGCTTTGGGGTCAGGGATGATTTCCCGGACGTCGGTCAGGCCGTTGGCAAGCCCTTCGCCCTTGCCGTCCGGACCGTCCCAGGGAGCGTTCAGCGCGGGCTGCGTGGCAGTGCAGAGCACAATGCTCGTCCCGTAGCCGGCCGATAATTCGCGCAACGCTTCGATGCACGGCCGCAGATAGGGCAAGGGCAGCAGTTGCGCTTCATCAAGAACAATCACGCTTTTCGCCAGATTGTGCAGCTTGCGGCAACGTCCGGCGCGGGCGCTGAAAAGACTTTCAAAAAACTGTACCGCTGTGGTGACGATGACCGGCGCATCCCAATTTTCCGTGGCCGGGTGCGGGCTGTCGTCGTCCCCTTCTTCGAGGGTGACAAGATTGCAGTGATGCTCAACCACGAAATCACCGCCGGCGTCGTTCAGCGCCTGACGGAAGACATCGGCATTCTGCTCGATAATGCTCGTATACGGAATGACATACACCACTCTGTCCAGGGAGTGGCGTTGCGCGTGCGCCAGAGCGAACGCCAGGGAAGACAGGGTTTTTCCTACCCCCGTGGGCACCGACAGGGAGAACAGGCCGGGTTTCATCTCCGCCGCATTCCGGCAGTGATCCAGCACTTCCGCCCTGATCCGGTTGACGTCGCCGACCATTGCCACTTTGATCTTTTGCTGAAGAAATACGTCGAGCCGGGCGCACAAGTCTCCTATGGGAGGGTAAGACCGGCGGATCGAACGCATTCGGTCTTGCGGATTACCGGCCGCTTCCGCGTCCAGCCGGTCCGCATCCACAAGGCAGGAAAAGAGCATGCGCAGAAAAAAGGCGATGCGAAAGCCGAGACCCTGCGGTTTTGGGTCAAAAGGACAGGAAGCAAAATCGGGATATGCGCCCGGATCTGTTCCGAGGCAATCCCTCCAGGCCGAATAGTCTTCTATGGTGCGCAACGCCGGATCAAGCCTGTGCCGCAAGGATCCAGCCTCATTTGAGCGACCGTCGGGCAGACCCGCGTGATGGCCAGCAATGCAATAGGCAAGGAGTTTTCCCACGCCGCGTTTGTCCGACTCCGCTTGGCGGGCGCCGGCTGTGGAATGATCCACGCGCAGATTTTCCCCTCGAACGCGGCGCTGAAATTTTTTGCTTGCCTTGCCGATGTCGTGCAGCAACCCCGCCGAACGTCCCCAGGGCGCCGCGTTGAAACGGGCGGCGAAAGCCTCCGCCAGCTTGCCCACAGCAAGCAGGTGGTCACGGAGCAATTGCCCCGGCCGGGCCAACAAAATGGTTTTCTGATCAGTTTTAGCGCACATCTGTCACTCTCTCCATGCTATTCGAACCCAGCGGCGTTTCCCGTGCCCGTACAGGAACACGCCGGTCAGCAGTCCGCAGGGCCACAATACGGTTGAAAATACGCCATCCCGGATCATACCGCAAGGAAGGCAAGAGGAAAGTTCGGACTCCGTACTCGTCCCTCGTCCTTCTCAAGACCTTGGCGCGCAGAAAAAAATGCCCGAAAAGAAATACGGCCCCTGAGGCTGCAGGCGGCGGTTCAGGCCGCGCGCTTTCCGGCCTTACAACCGCCGTCGCCGGGCAGACGCCCTTGATCTTTCCTCTGACCGCGGGTACGCTCTTTTTGCCACCTTGAGACAATACCTATGAGTCCCGCCGGAGCCTTCAGATTTCTCCGCGTCCTTTCCGGACGGTTGTTGCGCTGGGTTCTTCTGCCCGCGGCCGGCCTTGTCCTTCTGGCTGTCGTCGCTTTTTTTCTGTTCTGCGCCTTTAAAAGCGAGATGCTCGCCGCCGCTCTGGAGGAACATCTGCGCCTTGAGACCGGGCTTCCCTGGAAGATTGCGGGGCCGATCCGTCCCGTTTTTTCCCCTCTTCCCGGCATCCGCGTGGATGATGTCCGCATTCTGGCCGCCTCTCTGGAGCAGGAGCAGCCGGCCCTTTTCCGCCCCCCCCTGCTGGCTGTGCGCCGTCTCCAAATCGTCCCGAACCTTCCGGACCT
>JAISOT010000101.1 GCA_031275465.1 Desulfovibrio sp. | reverse complement strand
CGGTCCGGGGCGCGGCCGTTGCGTTCGCCGCCACGCCGGAAGACGTCCTGCGGACGGCGAACGCCTGATTCGCCGGCGAAGCCGATGTGAACGCCTCGCTGGCCGGGTTGCGGCAGATGGACGGAGACGAAAAGAATACGCCCTTCGTCCGCAGTCTGGCCCTCTCCAACAGCGCGCAAATCTGCTTCGTCGCCGGGGAACTGCAAGAGGCCCGCGCGGACGCCGAAAAAGCGGTTTCCCTGTATGCGAACATTGTCGGAGGGTACAGAACCCTGTCCTATGTGGACGGGGCGGAACACAAGTTCGCGGTCGCGCGGGCGAACATGGAAAAAACGCTGGAAAATCTGCGCAAGCTGGACAAAATAGACGAGGCGACGGAGAAGGAAATCGAGGACGCGCAGATTCACCTCGCCGCTTTTCCCTTGACCACAGGGCGGGGCCATATGGGCCATAGGGCGGATCTCTAAAGATACTTGTGCAATACGGCCAGCACTTCGGCAAGGTTGATCGGCTTGCCGAGGTGGCCGTCCATGCCGGCCTTGAGGCATTTTTCAATATCTTCGTGAAAGACGTTGGCGGTCATGGCGATGATGGGCACCCGTCGGCCCTCCGGCTTTTCGCAGGAACGGATGGACCGCGTGGCTTCGTAGCCGTTCATTTCCGGCATCTGCACATCCATCAGAATCAGGTTGTAGTAATCTTCCGCCCGTTTCCTGAACAGACGCACCGCCTCCGCTCCGTTTACCGCGCATTCAATTTCAAGGGAGGTGTTTTTTAAAAGCTCAAGCATAATTTCCCGATTGATTTCAACATCCTCAACCAGCAGCATGCGCCGCCCCGCAAAACACGCCGGCTCGCCGAACGCCGTTTCCGTCTGCGCCGGCGGCGGGTGCACGCCGAGACATTCAAGAATGCGGTCAGCCACAACTCCGGGAAAAATGGGCTTGGACAGATACGAGGCAATCCCCGCCTCCTTCGCCTCCGGCTCCAGCCGGCTCCACGCCGCGGCCGGGGTGACGAGAACAACGGCGATATCCGCGCGCAGTTCCTTTATCCGGCGCGGCAGCGCCATGCCGTCCATGCCGGGAGTTTTCCAGTCGACAAAACATACGTAGCGGGCATTCCGCCGTTTGAGCAGGCCGAGGGCTTCCTCGCCGTTGGCGGCCACATCGCAGACGAGACCGAGCCGTTCGGCAATATCCCTGCAATATTCCCGTATTTCAAGGGATTCATCCACCACAAGCAGTTGCGGGGGATCCCCCTCCGCCGCAGCAATGCGCCGTGGGGCATCCCCCCCTTGCTCAACCCGTACGGTGAAGGCAAAAGTGGTGCCTTTGCCGACCTCGGAATCAATCCAGATTCGCCCTCCCATCATCTCGACAATGCGTTTGGAAATGACCAGACCGAGCCCGGTACCGCCGAATTTGCCGGAAATGTTGCTGTTCGCCTGCACAAACGGATGGAAAAGACGGTCTTTTTGTTCCCCGCTGATGCCTATTCCGGTGTCGCTGACGGCAATCTGCACGGAGCAGACGCCGTTTTCGCGCTCGCGCAGACACGCCTCAAGACGAATGGCGCCCTGCTCGGGAGTGAATTTCGCCGCATTGGAAAGCAGATTGGCGACGACTTGCGCCAGATGCTGCTCGTCGCCGATCAGCGAGGCGGGGATATCTCTGTCGATATGGACAAAAAAGTTCTGCCGCTTCTCCTCAATACGGGAAGTGACGACATCGGCCACCCGATGGAGCATTTTTTCAAAATTGAATTCGGCGTGGGCAAGTTCGAATTTGCCGGCCTCAATTTTCGATATGTCGAGAATGTCGTTGATGACGCCGAGCAGATGCGAGGATGCGTCTTCTATTTTGTCCAGACAGTAATTTTTCTGCTCAACGTCCGATGATGTCCTGGCTATATTGGTCATGCCGACGATGGCGTTCATGGGGGTGCGCATCTCATGGCTCATGTTGGCCAGAAAAATGCTTTTGGAAATGCTGGCCGCCTCGGATTGCGCGGCTTTTTTCCTGTACTGGGCAAAACCGGCATAACCGCTGGCGACAGCCGCCGTCACGGAAATGAGGAGAAGAGCCGTCAGGACATAAATGCCGTTGCGCATCACAATGACCTGTTCGTCGGTGATGTCCACCCCCGCAACGGCCACCACGCGCCCGTTTCCGTCGAAGACCGGCGAAAAGGCGGACAACATGCCGGTATATCCGGCAGAATAATTGCCGAGTCCGGCGCTGGCGGGCATTCCTTCCAGGGCGATTTTCGGCGCCGGCTCCGCGTTCTGGAGAGGGGTGGCGAGACCGACCGCTTTTTCCGTGATATCGTTGTCAACAATGAACTGCATCATGTCCGGCTCTCCGCCCGGACGCATATAGTACACAAAGAGGATGTCATGTTCTTTGCCGAAGGCGATCAGACGATTTTTGACTTCAGCGTAAAGAGGCCTTTCCATATCCTCCGCGGAGACAAGCTGCGCAAGCTCCTCCGGCTTGATCAGGTACGAGGCGGTACGGCTTGCGGCCAGCAGGCGGGCCTCGATATTGGAGCGCAGGAATTCGGCGGCGGATTTCATCATGATGCTGGCGACAATGGCAACGGTCAGCACCACGAGGGCGGAGCCAAAAAAGAGGATGAGGACAAAAATGCCGTGGTTGACACTTTTTTTCATGTATTTTCGTAATCCCGCTGCAAGACCAGTTACTGTACATAGTATCTGAAGACGGCATCCTAAGCAAGCCGGTACGTGTCCAGCACGCCGCAGACGGCCAGGGCCATGTACAGCACAATTCCCGCCGAGGTGGAAAGATTGAGGCTGCGCGCATGGGGATTGCTCATGGGAATGCGCACATTATGCGGTGAACCGGAAAGGATTTCCGGCGGCAGGCCGTGCGTTTCCGGCCCGAAAACAAGGCTGTCGTCGACGTCAAAGGCAAAGCGGTGCACCGCTTCCCCTCCTCTGGCAGAGGCCATGACAGCGCGGCGTAGCTTGCCGGAGGAGGCGTAGGCCGGCCAGTTCGGCCACACGTTCAGGAGCACGTCCGGCCAGTAGTCAAGACCGGCGCGCCTGAGATAACGGTTGTCCAGGCTGAAACCCAAAGGCTCAATCAAATGCAGTTCAGTGCGGGTAGCGGCGCACAGGCGCGCTATGTTACCGGTATTTGGCGGTATTTCCGGTTCAAAAAGCACTATTTGCATAAGACCGCCTGTTGAAGGCAACTGAAATCGGTGTGCGCCGGGCGAAAACCGTTTGGGAATTTCTTTCAGGCAAAACTGGCCGCGCGCCTGAGGCGGCTCAATGTTTCCTCCCGGCCCAAAAAGGCCATGATGTCGTTGAGGTGGGAGCCGCCCATAAAACCCATGAGCGCGGTACGCAGCGGTGGGGCCACCTGTTTGAAGGTCAGGGAGTTGTCCGCCACGTAGCTGTTGAGGGCCTCATTCACAGCCGCGGCGTCAAAAGGCGCACAGGAGCTGAATACGGCCTCCAGAGCGCGCAGGTGGCTTTTCCCCGTCTCCGTCAGATGCCTGGCGGCGTCCTTTTCATTTATGGCAAGTTCCGCGGCGGGCACGAGCAAGGGGCGGAAGCTCTGGGCCAGAGCACGCAAATCCGTGGCGCGTTCGCGGAACAATACGCACAGACCGACAAGGCGTTCTTCCGGCACACATCCGAAACCCGCCTCACGCACAAAAGGCGCGACGCAGCGGGCCAGTTCGGCAAGGGGCATGCTTCGCATGAACCGGGCGTTTGTCCATTCCAGTTTGGCGGGATCAAAGGCCGCCGCCGCCGGATTGAGGTTGCTGCCGTCAAAATAGCGGACAAGTTCTTCCGGAGAAAAGAGTTCCTGATCGCCGCGGGACCAGCCGAGGCGCGCCAGATAGCTGACAAGAGCCTGCGGCAGAAGGCCGTCGCGCTGATATTCGATGACGGATCGCGCCCCGTGCCTTTTGGAGAGCTTCTGGCGGTCATGCCCCAGAATCATGGGCACGTGCCCGAAACGCGGCACAGGCAGGCCGAGGGCCTGATAAATCAGTATCTGCCTGGGCGTGTTGGAAACATGGTCGTCTCCCCGGATGACGTGGGTGACTCCCATGTCATTGTCGTCCGCCACCACAGCCAGATTGTAGGTAGGCATGCCGTCGGCGCGGCGTATGACCATATCGTCCAGTTCGCCCGCGTCCACGGCGATGCGGCCTTTGACCATATCGTCAAAGACGATTTTTCCCGTAAGGGGAATTTTGAGCCGCACGCAACGCCCCTGCCCGGGGCCGAGACAGCGGTCGCGGCATTTGCCGTTATAGCGCGGCTTTGCGCCGTTCCGGCGCGCAAGCTCTCGCATGGCCTCCACTTCTTCCGGCGTGCAGCCGCACCAGTAGGCGCGGCCTGAGGTCAGAAGTCTGTCCACAAGGCCGTTATAGAGAGCCGCGCGCCGGCTCTGGAAGACGGGAGGCCCGTCCCAGTCCAGCCCGAGCCAGCGCATGGAGGCAAGGATGGCGTCGGTGTATTCCTGTTTTGAGCGGAGCAGGTCCGTATCCTCAATGCGCAGATAAAAACGGCCGTCAAAATGGCGGGCCAGAAGCCAGCAGAAAATGGCGGTGCGCGCGCCGCCTATGTGCAGGTGACCGGTGGGGCTGGGCGCGAAACGCGTGACGACGTCGGGCATATATTTCCTTCCTGTGGCGGGAGACCGTGAAATTTGGCTGCTATTTACTCTGTCGCGCGGAAATTGTAAAACGAAATCACGAGAAGGCGCGCAGTGAGGAGGATTCCATGACCCCGGATACCGTTGTTGTCAAATACGGCGGTCACGCCATGAGCGACGCCGCGCTGGCGGCGGCTTTTGCCGATGATCTGGCGGGCCTCGCCGTCCGGGGAATGCGTTTTGTCATCGTGCACGGCGGGGGCCCGCAGATTACCGGTCTTCTGAAGCGCCTGAATATTGAAAGCCGCTTTGCGGACGGTCTGCGCGTGACGGACGCCGCCACCATGCAGGCGGTGGAAATGGCCTTGTGCGGGGAAGTCAACAAAGCCGTGGTCAGCTCCCTTTCGCGCCGGCGCGTGCGCGCCGCCGGCATAAGCGGCCGGGACGGAGGACTTTTGCGGGCGGAGGTCAGAAATCCCGCCCTTGGCCTTGTGGGGGAAGTGCGGTCCGTGGACCCCGCGTTGCTTGAATGTCTGTTCAACGGAGGATTCGTGCCCGTGGTGGCGCCGGTGGCTTCAGACCCTGATGGCGAACCGCTCAACATCAACGCCGACACTGCGGCCGGGGCCATTGCCGGAGCGCTTCGCGCGGCGTATTTTGTACTGGTTTCCGACGTGCCCGGAGTGCTGGACGCGGGCAAAAAACTCATTCCCGAGCTTGACGGGGCAGCCGTCGCGCGCCTGAGGGACGAAGGCGTTATCAGCGGCGGCATGATCCCCAAAGTGGCGGCCTGCCTGAACGCCCTTTCCGCCGGATGCGCGCGCGCCCTTATTCTGGACGGCCGCGCGCCTTCAGGTCTTCGCCGCTGTCTGTCGGGCGGCGAAGCCTTGGGAACGGTTATTGTGGAATAACAAAAGACGAGGGAAAAACATGGAACTGATACCACTCGGAAAATCCGGTCTCAGCGTCACCCGTCCGGCTTTCGGCGCGTTGCCCCTTCAACGTCTGGAGCGCGGGGAGGCCGTCGGCCTTCTGCGCGCGGCGGCGGACGGAGGCATAAACTTTTTTGATACGGCGCGCGCCTACACGGACAGCGAAGCCAAACTCGGCGACGCCTTTGACGGCATGCGCGGACGCGTGATCATCGCCACAAAAACCAGAGGAGCCGATCGCGCGGTCATTGAAGCCGATCTCGCCAAAAGCCTTGAGGCGCTCAAAACAGATTACCTGGATCTCTATCAGATCCACAACATCAGGGATCTGCCGCGTCCTGACGACGGCACGCGGCGCTGGGAAACCATGTCGGAGCTGAAACGGAAAGGAGTTATCCGCGCCATGGGCGTTACCTCCCATTCTCTGGAAATAGCCAGAGAAGCGGCGATATCGGGATTGTACGACACCGTGCAGTTTCCCTTCAGCCTGCTGGCCACCAGGGAAGAAGAAGACCTTGTACGTAGTTGCCGGGAAAAAAACATCGGCTTTATCGCCATGAAGGCCCTGGCTGGAGGGCTGATAACCAATATCCCGGCCGCCTTCGCCTACCTGCAATCCTTCAGTAACGCCGCGCCCATCTGGGGCATGCAGACTGAAGAGGAGCTGGCGCAGTTCCTGCAACTTGCCGTCTCGCCTCCCGATCTGGACGCGGACATGGAAAAGGCCGTACAAGCCGAACGCGAGGCTCTGGGGGGGCGTTTCTGCCGGGGCTGCGGTTACTGTCTGCCCTGTCCGCAGGATATTTACATTCCTTTTATCGCGCGCCTTGATCGGCTTTTGCGGCGCAGCCCCTGGCGTCAATACGCCGAAAAGGACTGGGTGGAGAGAATGAGGACCGCGAAGACCTGCCTGCACTGCGGCGACTGCGCGACGCGTTGTCCCTACGGCCTGAATCCCGAAGAGCTGGTCGCCGCCAATGTCGCTGATTACGAAAATTTCATGAAGGAACAAGGACTTCCCGATTTGCTGTGAGGCCGCCAGGCGCACGGATAATCCGTCATACAGGATGTGAGTTGTGAAAGCAGCATTTATCGGCCTGGGCCGCATGGGCGGGAACATGGCGAGGCGGATCGCGCAGGCCGGACTGCCGTTGGGCGTATACAATCGAAACCCGCAAAAATGCCAGCCGCTGGCGGCGTTCGGGGCCGCCGTCCACACAAGCGCGGACGAAGCCGTGGAAAACAGCGGAGTTGCGCCGGAAAAATTTTACGATCTCATGTCCTCAACCCTGTTCACGGTGGGTTTTGCGGCCAGCCTGGGAGCGAAGGACATGGGGCTTGTGCGCGACGCGGCAAAGCTTGCCCGAACGCCCATGCCCCTCGCCTCCCTTCTGGAAGACCGTTTTTTGCGCGCTCTCGCCCAAGGCTTGGGAGAAAAGGACTGGAGCGTCATCGGACAACTTCAGCGCGAAGACGCGGGATTGTGAAACCGCCGTTTCCGGCCGTTTTCCGGCGCCGCCGGAAAGTTCACTTTATTTCCCTTTCTTCACCCACCAGTCCTTGTCCATCCGGCCGTACCACCAGCGGTTCGGGTCCGCGCGCAGTATCTGCTCGGCCAGTTCCCTTGCCGGCGCGGTGCGCAGGCGTTTGAGCGCGTTTTCAATCCATTCCGAGGCAAAGGCGTTGCCTTTGGAGAGCTCCGCGGCCAGGTTGCAGAGCAAATCAAGCTGATCCGCGTCGCGGGCCAGTTCCGCTTCCAAATTCCGCACGGATTCAAATTCGTCAAAGAAAGCGAGGATCTCACGGGAGAGACCGGTCCCTTCCAGAGCGTCTTCCAGAGCTTCGCGGGCGCGGCATTCATTGTAGCGATGGTTGACGTAGTTGAAGTCTCCGGTGCGGGCTTCATGGAGGTCATGAAAAAGGCACAGCAGGGTCACGCGGGCGGCGTCCGCCCCGGCCAGACGGGCCAGAACATAGCCTATGACGGCGGCGCGGTAGCTGTGCTCGGCCACATTTTCCTCTCCGGTGCCCAGAAAAGCGTATCCGCTGCGCGGGATGCGGCGCAGCATGCCGGCTTCGTGCAGAAAATCGGCCAGGCGTTCAAGTTGGCTTTGCGTGATTTTCGTCATCTTGTCTCCAGTCGGGTTACCAGTCGCCGTTGCCCGCCGGCCGCTCAGGAAAGCCGAGCGTTGCGGCCGCGCTGCGCAGTTGGGCCGCCGTGACGGCGCAAACGGCGAAACTTTTTTTCAGCCAGCGCAGAAAAGAACAAATTTTTTTGAAAAGCGCCCTTGAAGCGGCCTGATCCGGCACGTTCGGCGACGCGCCGGGCAGCATTTCGGAGGAATGCCAGAACAGATGCAGCACCCTGCCGCCGCGGAAAACGTGCAGCCGCGTCGCCAGACGCATGGCGCGCTCCCCGTGCCAGACGGGATTGGGGCTGACGGCCCCCCAATAGTGAAAGGAATCCAGCAGGGCCGGCCGGCGGACATGTTTATGCCACAGGCGCGCGAGCCACGGCGCGGGAGCAATCTGCGTAACGGGCGATTCCAGCAGGCCTTGACCCGTGCCCTCAATCCAGTACGGGTCCGCCGGCGCGAGAAAATGGTCCGCTCCGTCCCTGAACGCGCGCAGCGGGCAAACGGAACTGTCCAGCGTGATGCCGAATTCCCCCAGCAACGGACGCAGCGTCGATTTCAGATCCCAGCGTCCCATGCGAAAGCTCGTCAGGGGCGCGCCCTGAAACCGCCGGCCCGCCGTCAGCAGACTGTCCAGACGCCGGCGCAAAAGGCTGTCCGGCATGCGGTGCGTACGCTCGGGGATTGTTGTTTCCGCGCTGGCGGCGCGCAGGGGCGGCGTACTCCAGTGATGCAGATGGCCCGCGATTTCCGCTCCGCATTTGTCCCGCATGAAAGCCAGCGCGCGCCGGGCGTCGGCGTTGTCAAAAACCGTATAGGCGCAAAAAAGCGTAAGCGGAAAACCCAGGTCCCGCGTGAGCGGGGCAAGGCGCGGCAGCAGCGCCACATTGCGCACGCCGCACCCGGCGGCGGGATAACGCCCGGAAAAGAGCCCTTCCTCCTCCACATCCAGACTCACAATCACGTAAAGCGGCGTCCTTCGGGAATCTGCCGGAAAAATATCCTCAATTCCGTGCATGGGATCTGTCGGCAGTTTTTTTTGCATAGTTTTCCCATAAACGCGCAAAAAGCGCTTCATGCGCGGCCACCATGCCATTGAAGGAAAAATTTCGTTCCACGCGCGCTCTGCCAGCGTGTCCCACAGCGGCGCAGCGGCTCGGCTCGGCAAGCAGCCGCGCGCAGTTGCCGGCGAGCGCTTCGACGTCTCCGGCGGGGGAGAGCAGGCCGCCGTCTCCAACAAGCGCGGGTATGCCCCCCACGGCGGTGGCGCAGACCGGCAGGCCGCAGGCCATGGCTTCCAGCAGCACATTGGGTTGGCCTTCCCGCGCGGAAGCAAGCGCGAAAAGCCTGGCATCGTCATAATGGGGGCGCACGTCGGCAGTGCCGGGGAAAAAGTCGATATTGCCTCCCGCGGCATGATTCGCGGCCCAGGCCTTCAGAACCGCGCGCTCCGGTCCGTCGCCCACAATGCGCAGACGCGCCCGCGGCATGCGCCGGACAACACGTTCGAAAGCCCGGAAAAGCGTCAGATGGTCCTTGTCGCGCGCGAGGCGGGCCACGCACAGAATTATCGGACCGCGGGCGGAAGGCGGAATTTCCGCCGGAGCGAAGTGAAGCGCGTCAACGCCGTTGGGAATGCAGGTCAGATGACTCGCGGGCACGCCGAAAATCCGGAGCGTTTCATGTAATGCCTCTGAATTGCAGATTATTTGTTCCGTCAGACGCCAAAGCAGGCGTTCGTGCTGGCGGCGCGGTCCGCCGCCGCCCCTGCACGTGCCCACAATGACAGGCACTCCGGCCGCCCGGCCCCATATTCGCCCCCAGATGTTGGGCAGGGCCGTGCAGGGAACAAGAATGTCCGGCCTGCTCTTTTTCAGCGCGCGGCCGAGTTTCAGGAAGAACAGACGGGGAACGGAGCGGCCGGCGCCCAGATGGCCGAGCGCTATCCCGCCGCCGCGGACCGCGTCATCCATATCCGTTCTGCCGGTGAGCGTCAGCATGGCCGGAACGAAACGCGCTCTGTCCAGACGTCGCGCCAGTTCCAGCGTCTGGCGCTGTGTGCCTCCGAAACAGAGATCTTCCATGAGAAAGAGAACGCGCAGCGGTCTTGTCATTTGCTCTGGGCTTTCTCTTGAAGTCAACCCGCGGAATTGCGTTCGAACGGGGGCGGAGGCCGCCAAACCCACAACAGGGCCAACAGAGGAACCAATCCGGCCGTTTCCGCGGCTTCGCGCGGCAGACCCAGGACAAGGCCGGCGCTCCACCACAGGAAAAGGGAGGAAAAGGCCGCCGCGAGAAGCAATGCCCACTGCCCGGGCGGCATGGGTTTGACCGCCCACTGGAAAAAGGAAACCGTCAGCGCCGCCACCCATACCTTGGCCGCCGTCAGGGAAAGGGCCGCTCCTTCCAGCGGCGATGCCGGAATGAGTATGCAGCAACAGACAATGTTGACCACAAGCCCGCTCAAGTAAAAGAGAAACAGCAAATTATGCCGTCGCATGCCTATCATGGCGTACGCCGCCAGATTGTGGAGAAAGGCCGTGGCGAGGCAGGGAGTGAGCAGGCGTTGCGCTGTGGCGGCGTTGCGGTAATCCTGCCCGTATATGAGAGGCAGAAGACGGTCGCTCTCAACGCAAAGTACAAAAATCATCGGCAACGCGGCCGCCCAGAGTGAGCGGGCCGTCTGGCCGGAAAGGCGTTTGAAGGCCTGGCGGTCCTCTTTCCATAACCGCGCCAGAAGCGGAAAAATGACTTTGCCCAGCAAGGCTCCGGAAAGCAGCACAGTGAGCCCTTCCACCATCTCCCAGGCCACGCCGTAGCTGCCGACAGCCCCGTCCCCGCCATACTGTTTGAGAAAAAATACGTTGATTTTATTGTAGAACATGGCGCAGAGGCTCATGCCCGTGAACACAATCCCATGTTTCATCCGGCGGAACAGTTCCGCCACCACAGGGAAAGCGATCCTCGTCAGGGGATTGCGGCCCAGAGCAAGACAGGCGAAAGCCATGCAGATGAGCGATTCCAGCATCTTGTACATGGCAATCACAATAAGCGGCGCGTCCAGCAGAACGCAGAGTATGCCGAAGCCGACGCCGATGAGCGCGGCCGGGGCGCGTATGCGCATTTCCATATCCTGGCGGCCTCGCGCCTGGCAGAGCGCGAAAAACGACTCGCTTACCCCGTCAAGGCCAAAACCCGCCGCGATGCAAAGCACAATGAGACGAAGTTCCGGCGTGTAGCCCTGCGCTCCGGTCACGACCCAGGCAACGCAGAGCGCTGCCGCGAGCAGGATGAATTTGAGCCAGGTGACGCCACCCAGCAAAACGCGGGGGCGGGCTTCACGGCGGGCGAATGTGGAGAGGAGAAAATCGTTGAGACCGACGTCCGCCACTGTCTTGACAAGATATCCGTATGACAGGGCCAGCATGATCTGCCCGAGCATGTCCTTGCTATGGCGGGCAAGCAGAATGGTAAAAGCCGCCCAGACAAGATCGCGCAGCCACTGCGCGCCCACGATATATCCGAATCGCCTGGGAATGCTCTTCAGTTTCATTATGGCGGATTGTCTACTTTCTCCCGCCAAAATGCACCACTGTCTTGAAGCCGGGCTTGAGTTCCAGATCATGGTTGGGCACTTGCAGCTCCACCATATAATACGAAGGGTTTGACACGTTCATGTCTGTGGAAATCCAGGAAATTTCCGTAACGACCGCCGTAAAGTTTTTATCGCCCAGCGAGGGCACTTCCACAGTGGCGGTATCTCCCAACCCGATGCCGGCGATTTCCGCTTCATAGACATGGACCTGAATAAGCACGGGATCAAGCTGGCCCACCTGAATGGGCGTTGCTCCCGCGTTCAGCAATGCGCCCGGATTCACCGCGCCGTTCAGGGACAGCACATGCCCCTGAATGGGGGAGGTGAGCGTAAGCATTGGGGGCAATTGCTCCCCCGCCTTGACAGGCACGCCGAAATACCCCTCCAGTTCTTTCAGGCGATCGGCAAAGATGCTTTCCCTTTTGCGTATGGCGGCGTTGAGCAGATCAATACGCTGTTTGAGGGAACGCACGTCGTCTTCCAGACGCGTCGAGGCCTGGCGCGATCCCAGCCCCGAGGCCGCAAGCTGCTGCGCCTTGTTGCGCTGGGCAATGGTTTCCGCCAGCTGGCGCTCCATATTCAGCACCTGGCTCCGCGTCTCTTCCGTATCCGCGCCGGTGGTCACCTCACGCTGCAGGATGCGCTCCGCCTCTTCCTGCAAGTGGTAGCGCATGAGGGGAGCGTCCTTGGCCACGGCGTCGCCGGGCTTTACCAGAACTTCATTCACTATGCTGTTAAAAGGCATGGGCACGGCGCGGGTGACGGTGGTGACAATTTTTCCGGTGAGGATGGTGGAAGGGTTCTCCGCCGACGAAACCCCCGCCGGCATGGCAAACGGCAGGCACAGGAAGGCGAGGGACAAAAGCAGGGGCGCTGCTTGCGGCATTACAGAATCTCCTTGGCGGGCAGGCCCAAAAAATGTTCCTGCAGGAGGCCCGCGAGATACATCCAGTTCAATTTGGCGAGCCGCAACTCAAGCTCGGCCTCTGTCATGGCGATACGCGCCCTGACCATGGCCTCCTGGCAGTCAGCCACAACCGGAAGCTGCTCCGTGCCCGCCCTGAAAGATATCTGGGCTTCCTTGTGCTGCATTTCCGCCGTGTCATAGCGCGTTTGCGCCAATTTGAACTGGGTGACGGCCAAAGTAACCTTCTGTTCGGCCTGGAGCCACTCGTTGGAGTAATCGGTACGTTTGCGCGACATATCGTGGAAGGCCTGAGCCTTGCCCATTCTGGCTGTCTGCACGCCTCTGTAGCGGCGGCCCCAGTCAATCAGAGGAAAATTGAAATGGAAATGCAGAAAATAGTCTTCCGTGCCGCCCGGCGGCTGGTACTGTCCGGCCGGCGGATTTTTGTCGTACTGCAGGCTCATGTCCGGCACGTACTGCGCCCAGGCCACCATAATGTTGTAGTCCGCCAGTTTCACCTGACCCCGTAAAAGATATTCATCTTCCAGCATGGGCCAGCGCTCGTCCCAGGCAAGCCTGCTCCCGTCAAAACCGGCCAGCATGCTGTCCGCGTTTCCGGTGCTTGTCCGCAGGCGCTGGGCCGGCTCCACGCCGGCCAGTATCTTGAGCTGTGTACGCTGGATGGTTTCCTGCATGCTCGTCTGTTCCACCATCAATTCCAGTTCGCGCTCGTGCTGTTTGGCCCTGTTGAGCTGGGTCCCCTGGCGGCCTTCAACAGACTCCACCTGCTGCCAGTAAGCCACAAGCTCTTTGCCCAGAGGCAGAAGCTCTTTTTGGGCCGCCGAAATTTTTTCCTTGGCCTGAAGCTGCAGATAGGCCTGGGCTATTTTGTGGATGGTTTCGCCGATAGCCTTGCGGTGCATGGCTATGGCGAGATTGACCATGATTTTTCTGGCCTGATGCTGAAAATAGGTGGCAACGGGATTGGGAAATGCGGCGTAGAAGCCGACATCCAGCTTGGGGCGGCCGTAGTCGCCCGGCGTGTCCCGCTCGTTATTGTTGTACTGCGTCAGGTTGTTTGAAACACTGATGGACATGCGCGGCTCGGGCAGATACTGCCATACCGCGCTGGTAAGCTCCACACGCTTGATTTCCAGGTTTACCGCGCTGTTGACAAGCAAGGGGGACTGCTGAATGGCCAGGTAGACGCATTCCTCAAAGGAGAAAACCTTGTCGGGATCGTAAAGATTGGGGACTGCGGCCTCGAGTTTTTCCCTGTTCTCCACAGGCACGCCGGGAGCCTCGTCCAGCCAGTGTCTGGCCGGAAGCTCCGGTGATTTCAGACCCGCCTTGTTGGAAGCGCAGGCCGGAAAAAGGAGAAGCAGGAACAGGCAGAACACCGCCCACAAGTGCCGCATCCCCGGAACCGCCGAAAACGAAAAGCGGTTGCGCCTCCAGCTTCGAAGCATTGCGAGGGAGGCGGCGCAAGCCTTTTTTGCTTCCGTCGATAACGCTTGAGTCATTGCTGCCCCCATTTTCTGCCCGCCCCGCTTTTACAGCGCATAACAGCGACAGGACGCGTCGTGTTCACGGCTTTCCAATCTCCGAAAATGCGTCGCAAAAAGCTGTTCATTGCCGACGAAAAAATTCCAAATGGTGCAGGGTAACGAGCGCCCGCCCCTGCGCGTCGGTCGCCTGCGCGTCAAAACGCACGATCATCCCGTCGTCCCAGGATTTGCGTAGTTGTATACGCCGCGTTCCCGGCGCGGGTGCCAGCGTGTTGAATACGACAAAGCCGGCCGTATTGAGCCGCCAGGGACGCAGAACCGCGAGAATCTCTCCGGGATTCCCGGTCTTTCCGGCGACAGCCATCAGGGCGGCCTGTACAATTCCCTCAACAATGCGCAGAATTTCAGTATACCGGGATTTTTCTTTTTGGGCAATACCTTCTTCATCCCGAACAATATTTCCTTCCCGAAGGCGGTTCTGCTCCGGCGCCATTCTGGCCGAATACGCTCCTTCGACAAGTTCCCCGCACTCCGCGAGGAGCCGCCAGGGCGCGGCAAGCCCCACGGCGTCATAAAAATTTTCGGCGGCCGGGCCTTCTCCAGCCCCCGCGCTGTCGGGCGGCGCCGGCCAGAGGAGGCCGGCAGCATAGGGATCGGCCGTCATATGCACCGTGCCGGTCATGATTTCCGTGCGCGTGCCCGCGCGGCGGCCGTTCCGGGTAATGTCCCGCACAAGGAGGGCGGCGCGGCACATTTGCGTCATAAGACCGTCATGCGTGAACCTTGCCTGGGCTTTTACGGCAAGAGGACATTCCCTGGTAACGCCGGGCGGCAACAGGGGCATGTCAAAAAATCGGATATCCGAAAGGCCATGCCCCGCAAGCCGCGGGAAAAGCAGGCAGGCGCCTTCCACAAGAGCCTGCATGGCGCGGCTCACGGGGAGGCAGGGCATCTCCGCCCGCTGGCGGACAATATGCGCGGCAAGGGAAGAGTCGGCGAAGCGGGAAAAGTGGCATCCCCCGTCAATCGCCGCGGACGAAGGGGCGGGGATCGCCGGGAGGAACACGAGCGTGGAGATTTCCGGCAGTTCCACAAAGCGACAGGTGGGCGGGGGCTCCGCAATTTCGTTTTTCTCCGTTTGAGCCGGCGTCGCCGGCTCCCGTTCCTCCTGCTCCGTATTCGGGCCGGCAGCGCAAAGCGCGCGCGCCAGATCCCCCACGCAGGTTATGCCGAGCAGATTTTCAAAAAGCAGGCGCGTTCCTGTGGCCTCCTCAATTTCCTGCAGCAGAAGGGGAAAACGGCTGGAGCGCAGAGAAAGGTCATAGCGCAAATCCGTCTCCGGCCTGATGTCATCCTTGGGAAAATTGGCCGCTTTTGCCAATAGTTCCGCCAAACTGCGCATATATGCGGCAAAACGCGGATCCGCGGTGAACCTCTGCGGCGGGGCGGCGGCAGGCGCGGCCTTCTTCGCCCTTTCCGCAATGCCGGAAAGATTTCTGGCCTGCAGGGCGGCGCGCACGGCCGGGCGAGGCAGGCTGCCGAGCGCGTAAAGACGGGCGCAGACCTGACGCATCTGTTCGGCTTCATGCCCCTTGCGGCCCACGGGCAGACACAGGGCCCCCGCCTCATTGTCAGCAATAAGGCTGCACAGGGTATCCTGCGGCCCGAGTTCGAGAAAATGGCTTACGCCCTGCCCCGCGTGCATGGCGTTCACGCAATCCGCCCAGCGCACGGGGTTTTCGTCCAGCTCCGCGATGTAGCGGCAGATGGAGGGCTGATCCTCAGGATAAAAACCCGCCGTAAGGCCGCTGAGCACCTTGAGACGCGGGGCGCGCATGGGCAGGGCGTTAAGACGGCGCAGGGAAAGATCCCGCAGAATGCGCATGCCCGGATGATGGTAGGCAAGGCCCACATTGAGCAGAATTGCCGGAATGCGCTGTTTGCGCAGCCACTTGCGGGACTCCGCCAAAGCCTCGCGCGGGCCGCTCACGATGAACTGCCGGGGCGAGTTGTAATTGGACACAAGCAAACCCGGCCAGATTCCGCATATGCGGGCGATGACGCCGGCGTCGGCATGCACGGCCATCATGCCGTTTTCCCGCGTGGATCGCGCTTCCATCTCGGCCATGTGCATGGCGCGGGTATCCAGAATATACCAGGCGACTTCCGGCGCATACACATCCGCAAGGCACAGGGCGATAAGTTCTCCGAGGCTGTGGCCGCAAAGCAGGGCAGGTTCAAGGCCCAGCGCGGCGAGCTGGCTCCACTGGGCGTATTCCAGCAGGAAAAGATACGGCTGCTGCCAGCGGGTATGGTTGATCTTTTCCGTATCCGGCTCATCCATGAGAGCGAGAACGTCCCAGTCCGCCGCTGTGGCGATGCGGTCCATCCCGGCTCTGGCCGCGGGAAAATTGTCGTACAGTTCCCGCCCCATGTGCGGCCAGACGCTTCCGAGGCCGCAACAGGCCACGGCGAGAAGCGGGATCGCTCCCCGGCCAAGCCACAATCCCCGCGAAGCAAGAAAACGGATATTCTCAGGATCCGGCCGGGGAGGCATAAAGGGCAGCTCTTCCCGCCAGCGCGGGTTCGTGCTGCCCAGACGCCAAATTTGACCGTCCTGCGGCAGATCCGCGTAGCGAACTCCGTCAAGGGGCAGTTCCTCCGGCCCATGACGGGCGGAATTGTCAATATCGTCAGCGGCCGGCATACACTTCCGTCAGCCCTTGGGGCGGATCAACATATACGGCGTGCCGCGCGGCGTCAAAACCCAGAATGAAGCAAGATCGGGCCGGAAAAAGTATTTCCCCGCCGTCGTCGGTCGAAATAATCCATATGTCCTGTCCCGCCGGACATTCCAGACGGTCAAGACGCCCCAGGCGTCGCCCGTCCGGCAGGCGGACATCCGCGCCGAGCAGATCCTGCACATAGGACTCATCCCCGGCGAGAGCCGGAAGGAAATCGCGGTCAATCAAGAGTTCGTGCCCGCACAGGGCCTCGGCGGCGGAGCGGTCCGTTACGCCTTCAAAGCGCGCCAGCAGGCGTCCCCGATGACCGCGGCAGGATAGTGCCTTGACAGGCCTGGGGGGACTTTGCTCCCGGGCAAGCCAAAGGGGAACATCCAGCGGCAGAGAAGAATCCGCATGCCAGTCCATGCGTATTTCCCCCTTTACGCCGTGCGGGCGCAGCAGCGTGCCCAGGTGAATCAGTGCGCCGCGCGGCACGCGTTACTCCTGAATTTCCAGCAGGACACGCTTTTTGAGCCTGATGGACGCCGCGCCCAAAACAGCGCGGATAGCGCGGATTGTCCGTCCCTGCTTGCCTATCACCTTGCCCACGTCTTCTCCGGCCACGGACAGTTCAATGACGCAGGCCTGCTCCCTTTCCACCTCGTTGACCCGTACCGCGTCGGGATTGTCCACCAGGGATCTGGCGATATATGCGACCAGATCTTTCATTTCAGGGAGACGTATTTTTTGATCAGGGAACGCACGGTATCGGTAGGTTCCGCGCCGCGGGCAAGCCAGGCATTGATCTTGTCCGCGTCGAGTTTGACTTCCGCAGGGGCAACCATGGGGTTGTAGTAACCCAGGAATTCCAGCGGACGTCCATCGCGGCGGGTTTCGTCATTGGCGGCCACCACCCGGTAAAAAGGATGTTTTTTACTGCCGAGACGGGTCAGTTTCAACTTCACAGCCATAAATATACTCCCTTGTTTTTTGCAAAAACCGCGATATGCGCGGGCGCGCGTTGCGGAACCGCTCTATTTTCTTCTTTTTTTCCGGCGCTCTTTCTTTTTTTTCCTGGTCGCGCCGCTTCTTCCGGCGGGCAGGTTCTCCAATCCGGGCACGGGCGGCATGCCCCCCATACCTGGGAAACCGCGGCGCGAAGCGCCCGGCATGCCCTTGCCGCCCATTACGGATTTCATCATATGCCGCATCTGATCAAACTGGCGCACCATCTGATTGACCTGGGCAACGGTCGCTCCGGACCCCTTGGCTATGCGCGCGCGCCGGCTGCCGTTCAGAATGTCCGGGTCGCGGCGCTCGGCCATGGTCATGGAATTGATAATGGCCTCTGTGCGCGCAAGCTCCTTTTCCGGCACGGCGGCATTGGCTTCGGCCAGTTTTTCCCGCAGGTTTCCCAAGCCGGGGATGAGTTTCAGCAGGCCCTCCAGGGATCCCATTTGTTTCAGCCGGCGCATCTGCGCGCGGAAATCCTCCAGATCAAAGGACGCTTTCTGCAGTTTGCGCGCCAGAATTTCAGCTTCTTCGGCATCAATGGCAGACTGGGCTTTTTCCACCAGGGTCAGGACATCCCCCATGCCCAGAATTCGTCCGGCAATGCGGTCCGGATGAAATATCTCCATTTCCGAGAGTTTCTCGCCGACGCCCACAAATTTTACCGGCGCGTCCGTCACCGCGCGGATGGAGAGGGCGGCTCCGCCGCGCGCGTCGCCGTCCATTTTTGTCAGCACGACGCCCGTGATGCCAAGGCGCGCGTTAAAGGCTTCGGCCACGGTAACGGCGTCCTGTCCTGTCATGGCGTCAGCCACAAAAAGTATTTCCTGCGGGTTTACAGCCGCCCTGATGGCTGAAAGCTCTTCCATGAGGGGTTCATCCACATGCAGGCGACCGGCCGTATCCAGCAGAAGCGCCGTAGCCCGCACTTCATCGGTTCTGGCCAACTCCACGGCGGCGCCGGCTATCTCCACGGGGCTCATGTCAGGCGTGGAGGGAAAGCACGGCATGTCCAACTGCCTTGCCAGCACCTTCAACTGTTCGATGGCCGCCGGACGGTACACGTCGGCCGGCACAAGGCAGGGGCGCATTTTCTGTTTTCGCAGCAGATTCGCAATTTTCGCGGCGGATGTTGTTTTGCCTGAACCTTGCAGGCCGACCAGCATGATAACGGCGGGAGAAGCGCCCTGAAGATTCAATTTGGCCGTTTCCCCGCCGAGAAGGGCGACAAGCTCGCCGTGGACGATCTTTACCACCTGCTGGGCGGAGTTGACGCCCTTGATGATATCCTGGCCCAGGCATTTTTCACGGACGCGCTCCACAAAGTCCTTGACAACCCTGAAGTTGACGTCCGCCTCCAGCAGGGCGAGGCGCACCTCGCGCAGGCCGCTCTGGATGTTTTCTTCCGTAAGGCGGCCGCGTCCGCCCAAGGATCGGAATATGCCGGAGAGTCTGTCGGAAAGGCTTTCAAACATGCGCGCTCCGGAACAGCGGTTCAGGAAAAACTTTTCTCATTGCGCGTCCAGTAAAGCAGGCGAGCCTGACGGCGAACGGCCTCAATGACGGCCGCTTCGTCATCACGATTGTCCAGATCGCGGATGCGCAGAAAGACTTGCCGGGTATCGTCATCCACATTGGCTGAGAGTATGGAGAGGATACGGGCCCCGAAAGAACTTATCAGATCAAAGACAGGCCTCAGGCTGCCCTTCCGGTTGGGAATCTCCACGCCTATCTGTATGCCGCCGTTGCGCACGCCGGTAATGCCGATCAAAGCCCTGAGCACATCATAACCGGTAATGATGCCGATAAGGGCATTGCCTTCCTCAACCACAGGAAGCCCGCCGATATTGTTGTCCATCATCGTCATGGCGGCTTTTTCCACAGTTTCCGCGCCCATGACGGTTATCGGACCCGGGGTCATAACGTCCTTTGCCCTGATTTCGGCCAGCAGATAGTGCAGTTCGTACACGTCCAGGGTGGTCGCCTTGGAGGGGGAGGCGTCCCGCACGTCCCTGTCGGAAATGATGCCGATGAGGTTGTTGTTTTCGTTGACAACGGGCAGGCGACGGATGCGGTTGTCCCGCATGAGTTTGCCGGCCTTCGGCAGCGGCGTGTCCGGCTGCACGGAAATTACCTTGGATGACATCCAGTTCTGCACAAGCATATTCTCTCCCCCGTATTGCGCTCTGCCGCCTTGTTCGACTGGGATATACACCAGCGGACACGCTTGTACAAGACCGTCATTCTTTTGCTAGTCCATGCCCATCGCTTTTTTGATTTTCTTGGCGGCACGTTTGACTTTTTCCATGGGTTTCTCTTCCCCGGCCTTTTCAAATTCGCGCAGAAGCTCAATTTGTTTTTCAGAAAGGCGCGTGGGCGTCAACACCTTGATTTCCACAAGCAGATCGCCACGCTGATTGCGGCCGGGAAAAGGCAAACCCTCTCCGCTGAGCCGCAGGATGGCCCCGCTCTGCACTCCCCTGGGGATTTCCAGCGACAGGGAGCCGTCAAGCCCCGGCACTTCCGCCCTGTGGCCGAGCGCGGCCTGCACAAAGGTGATTTCCTGCGTGCAGAGCAGGTTTTGCCCTTCCCGCTGAAAACGCCTGTCCGGTTCAACAGTGAGCACTACATAGAGATCGCCGGGCGGGCCGCCGTGTACCCCCGGTTCTCCCTCGCCGCGCACGCGCAGCCGCGTGCCCGTGTCCACTCCGGCCGGGACGCGCACAACAAGCTCGCGGACTTCCGCCACGATGCCCTCGCCCTTGCAACGCGGGCACGGCCTGGTAATTATCTGGCCGGTGCCCTGGCAGGCATTACAGGGCATGGCAATCTGGAAAAATCCCTGCGAACGGCGTATCTGGCCGGAACCGTTGCAATGGCGGCAGGTTTCCACCTTGCTGTCCCTGGCCGCTCCGCTGCCGTTACAGTCTTTGCAGGCGACGCGTTTGGGCAGGCTCAGGGTGATTTCATCGCCCTTGGCGGCCTGCTTGAAGCTGATACTCAGATTGTAGCGCAGATCTGCGCCGGCCATGGCGCGCGGGCCGCGCGAGGCCGAGGAAAAGCCGAAAAAGTCGCCGAATATGTCGCTGAAATGGGCAAATATGTCCTCCGCGCTGCCAAAGCCGCCCGCACCGCCGCCCTGCACCCCAGCATGGCCAAAACGGTCATAGCGCGCGCGTTTTTCCGGATCCCGCAGCACGTCATAGGCCTCGGCAGCCTCTTTGAATTTCTGCTCGGCCTCCGCATTTCCCGGGTTGCGATCAGGATGGTACTGCATGGCCAGTTTGCGGTAGGCCCGCTTGATCTCCTCCTCGCCGGCAGTCCGCGAGACGGCAAGCACTTCATAATAATCGCGCTGCATCGTGATTTGCGTTTTTGAGGTTTCAGTTTTCGCCGTCCGGGATCTCCTGCCCGTCAGAAATGGGAGTGTACAGAGTCATGTCGTTGGGCATGACCTTGCCGCTGGCGATCTCGCGCAGGGCCGTGACGACCTCCTTGTTGCGGGATGCGATGAGCGGTTCATACCCCTCGCGGTACTGGCGTACCCGCTTGATGGCCATCTGTACCAGCAGAAAACGGTTGTCCACCCGCTGTTGGCAATCTTCCACGGTTATACGGGCCATAAAACCTCCTTGCTCCAGCTTGGAATACAATAAGACCGCCCGTCCGCTTGTAAAGTGGCGGCTGCGCTTATTGAGATATTGTCGGCGAAAATGATGACGTTATGCGCGGCATGAAGAAAAGTCAAGCGCCTTCGTAGGGCAATCCAGGGCAATCGAATGAATCAACTGACCTCAGCGGCC